>CAYHEI010000108.1:0-8351 GCA_964355385.1 uncultured bacterium
GGGGGCGGCGGCGGACGAGGAGCGCGCCCGGCGCTTCATCGCCTCGGATCTCCAAAAGGACGATTCGGCGAAGGAACGGGCTCGGCTGTTCTTCATCGAGGAGATCGAGCCCAAGTTGAAGCCGCGGCACCAGGCCCTGAAACAGAAGTACCTCTCGGCGCCCGCGCGCGCGGCACTCGGGCCCGCGTTCGCGGTCCTCGACCGCGCGCTCGCCGCAGAGGCCGCGCTCTACCGCGACGCGAACGTGCCGCTCATGGTCGAGGAGGAGCGGCACGTCATGGCGTACCAGAAGCTCACCGGGGGCATGACGGTGACGTTCGACGGGGCCGAGCGGACGCTCGCGTCGTTGCGCCCGTGCTCGAGGAAACCGACCGCGCGCGGCGCGAGGCGGCGTGGACGCTCGCGGCGCGGCGGCGGCTGGCGGACCGGGACGCGCTGGAAGGCCTCTTCGAGGCCCAGCTCGCGCTGCGCGGGCGGATCGCGCGCCACGCGGACTGTCCGGACTACCGCGCCTACGCCTTCAAGCTGTACCAGCGGTTCGACTACGGCCCCGCCGAGTGCGAGGCCTTCCATCGGGCGGTGGAGACGAGCGTCGTGCCGCTGCTGCGCCGCCTGCAGGCGGAGCGTCGCCGCGCCATGGGACTGGCGGCGCTGCGGCCGTGGGACCTTGCGGTGGACCCCGCGGGGCGCCCGCCGCTCAAGCCGTTCGCCACCGCCGGCGAGCTCGAGGAACGCGCCGCCCGGCTCTTCCGGCGGCTGGACCCCGCGCTGGGCGCGCGGTTCGACCGGATGCGGGAACTCGGACTGCTCAGCCTCGAGAACTACAAAGGGAAGGCGCCCGGCGGATACCAGGAGACCTACGCCGAGCGGCGGCTGCCCTTCATCTTCATGAACGCCGTGGGGACGGACCAGGACGTGCAGACGCTCGTGCACGAAGGGGGCCACGCCTTCCACGCGTTCGCGGCGCGGGACCATGCGGTGCGGGCCTACCGGTCCACGGGCGCGGAGTTCGCGGAGGTCGCCTCCATGGGGATGGAGCTGCTCGCGCTTCCATACCTGGACGAGTTCTACCCCGACCCGGAGGTGCGGTCGCGCGCGGTGCGCGCCCGCCTGGAGACGATCGTGGAGATCCTGCCCTGGATCGCCGCGGTGGACGCGTTCCAGCACTGGATCTACACGCACCCCGGCCACGATCGCGAGGAACGCCGGGGCGCCTGGGTCGCGCTGCTCGAACGCTTCGGCGGAGACGTGGACTGGTCCGGGTTCGAGCCGGAACGGGCGTCTCTGTGGCACCGGCAGCTGCACCTCTTCGTCTGTCCCTTCTATTACATCGAGTACGGGATCGCGCAGCTCGGCGCGTTGGGGTTGTGGCGGGCGGCCCGCCGCGATCCCGCGGCCGCGCTCGCCGCCTACCGCCGCGCGCTCGCGCTGGGCGGCTCCCGGCCCCTGCCGGAGCTGTTCGCGGCCGCCGGCCTGCCGTTCGATCTGTCCGAGCGGACCGTCGCGCCCCTGGCGGAGGAACTCACGCGTTCCCTCTTCGGGTAGCGCGAGAGGTCTCCGGAATACTGCTATCCTGAAGGGCCGAGGAGTCGCGGAGGAATCATCAATGGAAGAACATCGGTCGCACAACGTGACGCGAGCCGAGGATCCTCTGGCTCTGCTGCAATCCACGCTGGACGCCATCCCGGCTTACATTGCCATCCTCGACCAAGCGGGGAAGGTCGTCGCGGTGAACGCGCCTTGGCAGCGCTTCGCGGGGGAGCATCCGCTGATCAGCCGGTCATGCGGCGTCGGTGCCGACTTTCTGGCCGCCTGCGAATCCGCCGGCCGCGCCTCCGCGGAGTTGCGTGAGATGGCCCAGGAACTGGCCCGCCTGCTCGCGGGCGAGCGGGAGGAGTCCGTGCTCGAGTACTCGACGAATGGGCCGACGGGGACCGCCTGGTACCTGTCCAGGATGATCCGGTTCGAAGGCATGGGCGCGGCGCGAGTGCTGGTCGCTCAGGTCAACGAGACGGAGCGCAAGAAGGCTCTGGAGGCGCTCAAGAAGTCCGAGGAGCGGCTTCAGCAGGCGCAGAAGATGGAGGCCATCGGACAGCTTGCCGGAGGGATCGCGCACGACTTCAACAACATCCTCACGGCTATTCTGGGATACGGGGAGATCCTGCTGGAGAAGCTCGAGGCGGGGAGCCCGTTGCGGAAATACGCGGAGCAGATGCGCGCGGGGGGGAGCGGGCGGCGGAACTGACCAAGCAGCTCCTGGCCTTCAGCCGCAAGCAGATGCTCGAGCTGAAGATCGTGGACGTGAACGTCGTGGTCGAGGAGGTTTCGCGGATGCTCCTGCGCACGATCGGCGAGGACATCCGCCAGATCCGCCTGCTGCGGCCGGACCTGTGGTCCGTGCGCGCCGATCCGGGCCAGTTGGGCCAGGTCATCATGAACCTCGCGGTCAATGCCCGGGACGCGATGCCGAAGGGCGGGAAGCTGGTCATAGAGACGGACAACGTGGAGGTGGACGAGGCGTATGTGGCGGGACATCCCGAGATGACCGTCGGATCCTACGTGCAGCTCGCGGTGAGCGATACCGGGTGCGGGATGGACCAGGCGACCCTCGCCCATGTCTTTCAGCCGTTCTTCACGACCAAGGAGCAAGGGAAGGGGACGGGACTGGGCCTGGCCACGGTCTTCGGGATCGTGAAGCAGTGCGGAGGCCACGTCTGGGTCTACAGCGAGCCCGGCCGGGGGACCACGTTCAGAATCTTTCTCCCTCGCCTGACGGAAGGGGTGGGGGAAGCGGACCGGCCGAAGGCACGCCGCGAGCTCCAGCGGGGAAGCGAGACGATCCTGATCGTGGAAGATGAGACCATGATCCGGGAACTGGCATCCGCCATTCTGGAGTCGTGCGGCTATTCCGTGGTCGTCGCGGCGTCCGGCGAGGAAGCCCTGGTGGTGTCGGAGCGCGAGTCCCGGGAGATCCACTTGCTGCTGACCGATGTCGTGATGCCCGGGATCAGCGGGGTCGAGGCGGCCGCCCGGCTCAAGAGCGCGCGCCCGGGCATGCGCGTCCTCTACATGTCCGGGTACACCGACAACGTCATGCTGCACCACGGCGTCTCGACGTCGACGATGGCGTTCATCCAGAAGCCGTTCACCCAGCAGGTCCTGACCGACAACGTCCGGCAGGTTCTCGGAACCCGCTAGCCTTTCGACCGGCTCAGGGCCCGCCCTGAGCGCCGCCGAAGGGCGAGTCCAGCACCCCCCGGACCTTCCGGAGGAGCGTGCCCGGCGTGAACGGCTTCGGCAGGAAGGCCGTGTGGCTGTCGAGCAGCCCCTGCTGGATCAGGATCGTGTCCGTGTACCCCGACATGAACAGCAGGCGGGTCTCCGGACGCTCTTGCGCGACGGCCTTCGCCAGGTCATAACCGTTCATCAGGGGCATCACCAGGTCCGTGAGCAGCAGATGCAGCGGCTCGGTGCGTTGCTTCACGATGCGGAGGGCCTCCACGCCGTTTCGGGCGAGGAGCACCGTGCACCCGTTGTCCGTCAGTACTCCCCGGATCAGGCCACGCAACTCGGGCCGGTCCTCGACGACGAGGACCGTTTCAATTCCCTTGGGCGAGCCCGTGTCCGGAATCGGATCCGTGGCGGCCGGGTCGGCGGCGGCTTCGTCGGCGCGGGGAAGATAGACCTTGAAGGTCGTTCCCTGTCCCGGCTCGCTGTACACGTTGATGTGTCCGCCGATCTGGGAGATCATGCCGTAGGCCGTCGACAGCCCCAATCCGGTCCCGCTCTGCTTCGTCGTGAAGAACGGCTCGAAGAGGTGCTTTCGGACCTCCGGGGCGATTCCGGTCCCGGTGTCGCTCACGGCCAGCATCACGTATTCGCCGGGCTGGACGCCCAGGTGCCGCTCGGCGTACCGTTCGTCCAGCCTCACGTTCCCGGTCTCGATGACCAGCTTGCCGCCGTTGGGCATCGCATCCCGCGCGTTCACGGCCATGTTGAGGATGACCTGCTGGAGCTGGGCCTCGTTCCCCTTGGTGGGCCACAGGCCGGGAGCCTGGCGCACGGTCAAGACGACGTCGTCCCCGATGAGCGGGCGCAGGAGCTGGTCCGACGAGGCCAGGACGCCGTTGAGATTCACGACACAGAGCGCGTATACCTGGCGCTTGCTGAAAGTCAGCAGGTGCTGGCAGAGCGCGGCGGCCCGCTCCGCCGACGTGAGCACGGCCTGCGCATGCCCGCGCAGCGGCGCATTCCCTTCCAGCTTGTCGGTCAGGATGTCGCTGTAGCCGATGATCGCGGTGAGGATGTTGTTGAGGTCATGCGCCATCCCGCCCGCCAACCGGCCGATCGCCTCCATCTTCTGGAGCTGGTGTACCTCCGCTTCCTGCAGCTTTACGATCTCCCCGATGCGCTTGAGATCGGTGACGTCGAGAATGAAGAGCGCCGAGCCCGCCACGGCGCCGGCGGCATTGCGCAACGGAGAGATGGCGAACGTGATGTCCACGGGAGAGCCGTTCTTGCGGTGCCACCGGGCTTCCAGACCGGTGAGCGTCTCCCCTTGCAGGACGCGCGCATAGGCGTCCGCGTGCGTTCCGTAGACATCGCGCGGAATCTCAGTGTTCCGGTGTCCGATCGCCTCCAGGGCCGTCCAGCCGAAGATTCGTTCGGCCGCAGGGTTCCAGGACGTGTTGACGAGCTCGAGGTCCACCGTCACGATGGCGGCGGGGGAGGCCCGCAGGACGTCCTCGAGCTCCTCCTTGGTGTGCCGGATCAGTTCGTTGGTCTTGAGGCGCTCCGTGATGTCGGACATGATGAAGATCGCCCCGACCAGCGTGCCGGGGCCGTCGAGGAGGGGATCCACTCTGGTGCCGTATTGCCGGTTCGCGATCGCAATGACCAGGCTGACCCTCCGGCGGTACTCCTGCATGGTGAAGAGCGGCGAATCGGGGAGGGGCAAGGGCGAGCCGTGCAGGACGTCCCAGTACTTGCGCCCGATAATCTCGGTCTTCTCCATGCCGACGGCTCGAAGTGTTGCCTGGTTGCAGCGCAGGAGCGTGCCGTCGAGGTCGGTGATGAATACCGCATCGGCGATGGAATTGAAGGTGGCCTCCCACTCCCAGGCCGGAGGCGCTCTGCGAGCGGCGTCTCTTCCGGTGGCCGTGCGGGCGGGAGGCGAATTGCTCCGCTCGGTCTTCCGCGGGGCGCGCTTTCGCCTCTTCTCGGTCATTTCACGCTCCTTGTCCGTCTCGCCGTCCCCTTCAGTGTAGCGAAGATGCATGAGGAACTCCGCGGGACGGCGGCATGTTACATCCGGGAGGCCGACACGCTATTATGACTGATTCATGAAAGCACTCTTCTTGGCGGTGGGTGCCTGTGCGGCGATCCTGGGGATGACGACCGGCGCGCGCGCCGACGATGCGCTCGGCCTGGCGGCGTACCTGGACCAGGTCCGCGCCGGGAACCCCGGCCTCCAGGCGTCGGCGCAGGTCGTGCGCGGGCTGGAGCTCAAGCCCCGCGAGCTGGACATGGTCTACTCGCCCTTCTTCACCGCGAACTACGGCTGGAGCGACGACCGCAAACAACCGCTCTCCCCGCTCTCGCCCGACCGCACCGTCGGGTACAACTGGGGGCTCGGGCTCTCGAAGCGGTTCCTGACCGGGACGTCCGCGTCGGTCAACTACGGCATAAGCTACGCGCGCCTCTCCCTCGCGCCGCTGGCGATCCCGGGGCTGCCGCCCTCGATCATGTCGGGGTTCCTGCCCGCGTCGCCCTTTTTCGACGCCCGGCCGAGCGTGACCGTGAGCCAGTCCCTGCTCCGCGAGTTCATGTCGGGGCTCACGGACTCGGTGGCGCAGGAGGCCAAGCTCAAGGCGTCCGCCGCCGCGTTGGCGGAGCGGTACCGCGCCCGAGCCGCCCTGATGACGGGGGAGCAGGCGTACTGGACGCTCTCGCTCGCGCGCAGCACGGTCGCGTCCAAGCGCGCGTCGTACGAGCGCACGGCGAAGCTCGTCGAGTGGATGCAGCGGCGGGTGGCGCTGAACCTCGCCGACGATGCCGACTTGCTCCAGGTGCAGGCCGCGCTCAAGCTGCGGGAACTCGATCGCACGATGGCCGAGCAGGAGCTGGTCAACGCGTCCCGCGCGTTCAACACCGCGCGGGGCCGGGCGGGCGGAGACGTGCCCGAGGCGGTCGAGGAGATCAACCCCGCGCTCGAGGCGGCCGGGACCACGGAGCCCGCCAAGACGGGCGACAGGCTGGACGTCCGCGCGGCGGCGCTGTTGCTGCGAAGCGCCGAGGCGGGCGCCCGCGCCACGCGCTACAAGTCCCTGCCCGACCTGAACGTCTTCGGCACGATCGCGCTGAACGGTCACGACAAGACGGGCGCCGCCCCGAACACGGCGGCGCTGACCGGCGACCGGCCCCCCTACGTCGTGGGGGCGGCCTTCGTCGCGCCCCTCGACTTTGCGACGCTCAGCCGGGTGAAGGAAGGCTACCGGTCGGACGAGGAGGGGGCGCGGCGCGCGTACGACAAGGCGCGGCTGGACGCGGATCAGGACTGGGCGGGGCTGCGCCAGCGGTGGGCGGACGTGCAAGCGCGGCTGGCGCTCGCGCGGGCGATCGAGGGTTTGCAGGAGCAGAAACTCGCCAAGGAAACCGAGCGCCTCAACCGCGGCCGCAGCACGACCTTCCAGCTCCTGACGTTCGAGGAGGATTTCAGTTCGGCGCAGCTCACCCGGCTGCGGATGGGGATGGAGCAGCTCATCGTCGCGGCTCAGGCGAACCTCTACAATGCCGACTGAGAAGAAACCGGTGAGGCTGGTCGGAGGCGGCATTGCCGCCCTCTCCATCCGCCGGCCGACGTTCTTCGTCTGCCTCGTGGCGCTGATGCTGGTCATCGGCGTGCTGTGCATGAGCCGGCTCGGGATCGACCAGTTCCCGGACGTGAGTTTCCCGGTGGTCTCGATCTCCACGCCGTATCGCGGCGCGGGGCCCGAGGAGATCGAGAACCTGGTCTCCAAGCCGATCGAACAGGAGGTCAGTTCGCTCGGCGGGGTCAAGCACGTCAGCTCGATCAACCAGGACGGGCTCTCCATCGTCATCGCGGAGTTCACGCTCGGGATGGATGTCCGGCACGTCGAGCAGCAGGTCCGGGACAAGGTCTCGTTCGTCCGGCCGCAACTTCCCCGGGACGCGGACGCTTCCCTCATCCGCCGGTTCGATCCCGCCGACATGCCCGTGATCCAGCTCGCGCTCAGCGCGACCATGAGCGCGGCGGAGCTGTTCGACCTGGCCGACCTCGAGATCAAGCCGCTCCTGGAGCAGGTGCCCAACGTCTCGGTGGTCAATCTCGTGGGAGGGACCAAACGCGAGATCCGGGTCAGCCTGGACCGCCGGCTCCTGAAGGAGCGCGAACTCTCCGTCACCGGCGTGAGCGCGCGTATCGCGGGGAACAGCCAGAACGTTCCCGTCGGCGCGGTCTCGCGAGGCGAGCGGCAAGTACTCTTTCGCACGCTGGGGGAGTACCGCACGTTGGACCAGATCCGCCGGGCGCCGGTGAGTTTCTTCGGCTCGGAGGTCCCGGTGACGGTCGCGGAGCTGGGGAGCGTCGAGGACGCCACGCAGGAAGTGAAGGCGCACGCCTTCTTCAACGGGCGCCCCGCGATCTTCCTGGACGTGTACCGGCAGTCCGGGACCAACTCGGTGGCGGTGGTGGACGCCGTGCACGCGCGCCTGGCGCGGCTGAACGCCTCCCTGGCGAAGCGGCAGGGGAGTCCCGCGGTGGCGGTCGTCCGCGACAACGCCAAGTTCGTCCGCTTGGAGCTCGACGACGTGCGCGCGACGATCCTGATCGGGATCTGCCTGACGCTCCTCGTCGTGTACCTCTTCTTGGGGAACATCCGCTCCACTTTCATCACCGGGATGGCGCTGCCGAACAGCCTGATCGGGACCTTCATTCTTATGTTCGTGATGGGCTTCACGATCAACAGCATCACCCTGCTGGCCCTCTCGCTCGCCGTGGGCCTGCTGATCGACGACGCGATCGTGGTGCGGGAGAACATCTGGCGGCACATGGAGCAGGGGGAGGAGCCCCGGGTGGCCGCGGTGCGCGGGACCAACGAGGTCCTGCTCGCCGTCGTGGCGACGACGCTGACGGTGGTGTCGGTCTTCATGCCGGTGGGTTTCCTGAGCGGGATCGTGGGCCAGTTCTTCAAGCAGCTCGGGTTCACCGTGGTGTTCGCGATGGGGATCTCGCTGTTCGACGCGCTCACGATGGCGCCGCTCTTGTCGGCCTACTTGGCCCAGGGCCGGGGAGCGTCTACGGGCCGCAGGTCCGTGGGTTCAACGCATCG
>CAYHEI010000109.1:0-8327 GCA_964355385.1 uncultured bacterium
GCCCGTACCGTGAAGGCCAGCAGCGCGGGCGCGGCGTGCTCGGGCCGCCGCAACGAGAGCAGGAGCCGGTGCAGGAGGTCGTAGAGGCGGGGCTGGGGCTCGTCCTCCTCCAGGCTGCGGTCCAGCAGCTCCGCGGCGAACGAGGCCGCCGCGAAGGACGGCAGGTGCGCCGCGAGCGCCGGGTGGTGCTCCACGAGCGTGGCGCCGCTGACGATCGCCAGGTCGCGCCCCTCCCGCCGCCACAGCATGAATTCGGCCTCGTTGAGGGGCTCCAGGTGCCCGGTGAACCGGCTACGCGCCCGGCGGCTCCCCTTGGCCACCGCCTTCAGCTTGCCGAACCGGCGGGTCAGCAGCGTCAGGAGGCGGTCGGCCTCCCCGAGGTCCCGGCGCCGGAGCACGACGCCGCGCGTCTTGAAGAGGGGCACGGTGTCAGGCGATCAGGACTTCGACCGCAGCAGGCCCTTGCTGCGCTTCATGATGTCGATGTTGAGGTAGGCCTCGTTGCACGACGGGTTGATCTCGATCTCCTTCGTGAAGGCCGCGATGGCCTCGTCGTACTGCTGCTTGAGCGAGTACGCGTAGCCGAGGTTGAAGTGGAGCCGCTCGGCCCGGGGAAAGCGCTCGATGCCCGCGCGGCAGACCCGGAGGGCCTGATCGTACTCGCCCTTCAGGAGGTAGCGCGTCGTGAGCAGCCCGTAGGCGATCTCCTCGTTCGGGTTCAGCTCGATCGCGACGTTGTATTCGCGGATCGCTTCGAAGTCGTGCCCCGACTTCTCGTAGAGCAGCGCGAGACCGAGCCGGGCCTTCGCGTTGGTCTGGTCCGCCGCCACGAGGCGTTGAAAGTCCCGCATGCCCTCCTGGTGGGCCTTCTGGGAGAGGAAGGCCATGAGCAGGCAGTGCAGGGCGTACTGGTCCTTGGGATTGCTCGCGACGAGCGCTCGGTACTGATCGATCACGGCGCTGCCGGGACCGCTCCCCGCCGGGGGGGTCGCGCCGTTGCGGACCGGTTCCGCCACGGTCAGGCTACCTCGACCATGATATCCCTGAGCCGGCCGAGCTTGGCGACGGGGATCAACGTTCCCATCTGTTTCACCATGTATCTAGCATACGCGCTCGCGGCGGATCAATGCGAAACGCCGCGATTCCGCAACCGGAGCGGCCCGAGCCGCGACGCGACGTACAGGTCGAGCCGGCGCCGGGGGATCGATCCGCGATGCGCGCGCACGAGCGCCTTCCCCAGCGCCTCGCCCCGCGCGAACTGCCGCCGGACCTGGGCGGCGCGGTGACGGATGACTCCCGGGTTGATTCGCCGCGGCTCGCCGTGCAGGTGCGGCGCGCGCTCCGCCTCGTCGATGAGCCATTCCTCGAACCCGCGCGCCCAGGCGTCCAACTCGCGCGCCGCCCCATGGCAGCGCGTGAAGCGCCGCAGCTCCCGCCCCCGCCGGAACCGCTTCAGCACGGCCCGCGCCCCCGCCTCCGGATCGCGGGGCAGCGCGCCGTCCCACATCGCCGCCGCGGCGAGCGCGAGCGTGTGCTGCGACGCCTCGATCGTCTCGCACGGGGCCATGAACGTCGTGTACCGGCTCCACGCGGTCGCCACGACGCCCGCCAGCCGGTGCCGACGCGCGAGCCGCGCCCACGCGAGATTGTTGGCGGTTCGCGCCCGCACGTCCGGCACCATGGCGAAGGGGCCGTCGCCGCCCTTGTATGCCGACGCGCCCCACACCGTGACGCCGCCGCGCCGGTATCCCGCCAGATGCCGCTCGGTCAAGCCGTGCCCGCCGGGCTGCACCGGATCGGCGCCGTAACTCCAGGCCATGAGATCGGCGCGCGCCCCCAGCGCCCGCAGCGCCGGAGGCGACCACGGCCGCATCATGTCGTCCCAGAGGATCGGGCGCACCCCGCGGGCGTTCAGGTGGTCCAGGATCGGCGCGACATGCCGCATGTAGAGCCGGTCCTTGTCCCCCGTCCGGATCGCCCGCCGGCAGCGCGGGCACGACCCCATGTGCCAGGCCTCGTCCCCGCCCAGGTGGAACCGCCGCGCGGCCCCGCCCATGAGCGCCAGCACGTCGTCCACCAACTCGATCACCAGCCGCGCGCTGCCCGGGCACGAGGGGCAGAACTCGCTCACGTCGTCGGGAATCTCCCGCAGCCCGCGGAAGCGGCGCCGGCTCAGGACGTTCTCGGCATGACCGAAGCACTGGACCAGCGGGATGACCTCGATCCCCCGCGCCGCCGCGCGCGCGAGGAAGCGCCGGAGGAGAGCGGGAGCATACGCCGTGGGCGAGCGCAATTCGGGATAGCGCCGCCACGGGAAGGTGTCCTCCCACTCCGCGAGGACGACGTTCAAGCGCAGGTGGGCGAAGAGGTCCAGCAGTTCGAGGAGCCGGCGCGGCGTCGGCGGATGTCCTTTCAGGTCGAGATGCACCCCGCGCAGCGGCACGGCGGGGCGCCGGCGCCCGAACATCGTCAGGAGTGCTTGCGGTACACCCGCACGTAGTCGACGAGCATGCGGCGCGGGAAGATCGCCTCGTCCACGCCCTTCAGGCCGCCCCAGCCGCCCCCGATCGCGAGATTGAGGATCAGGTAGTGCGGCGCGTCGAACGGCCAGACGTCCTTGCCGCTCCCCTCCTTCGTGAAGGTGAACACGACGCGGTCGTCGAAAAAGAACGTGATCGCGCCCTCCGTCCACTCCGTGGCATACACGTGAAACCCGTCGAAGGGCGCCTTGGTGTCCAGCGTGGAGCCCCGCTGCGTGCCCTTCACGTGGTTGTAGGCCGCGGTGTGGACGGTGCAATGGATCTTGTCGGGGTCGAACCCGACGTGTTCCATGATGTCGATCTCGCCGCAGACCGGCCAGCCGACCTTGTCGATCGCGTTGCCCAGCATCCAGATCGCGGGCCACGTGCCGCGCCCGCCCGGCAGCTTGGCCCGCGCCTCGATCCGCCCGTAGGTCCAGGAGGCGAGCCCGGCGGTCGTCAGGCTGGCGGACGTGTACCCGGCCTTCTCGTAGGGCTCCTTGCGCGCCTCGATGACCAGGTTGCCGCCCTCGATCCGGGCGTTCTCGGCGCGGCCCTTCGTGTAGTACTGCAGCTCGTTGTTGCGGATCATCCCGACCTCGGGCCCCCAGCGCGCCGGATCGGGCGAGCCGTCCTTGTCGAACTCGTCGCTCCAGACCAGATCCCAGCCCGGGCGCGCCGCCGGAAGGCTCACGCTCAACGCTCCCGGCTTCGGCTGCACGGCGCACGCCGTCCCGAGCAGCAGGATGAGCGCGGGGAGCAAGCCGCGGCGTAGTACATTCAAGACCACGTGGATATCATACTCAAAGAACACCCCCGCGCAACGCGCGTGTCGCTGCGCGTCGACCCCGACGGCCTGGTCGTCGTCAGCAAGGGCCGCCGGGTCTCCCGGGCCCGCGTGGACGAGTTCCTGGCCGCCAACGCCCGCTGGATCGAACGCACCCGCGCCCGGATGCTGGATCTGGCGCGCCGTTATCCGCCCTTTCCCTACCCGGACGCCGCCGCCCGCGCCGCGAAGCGGCGCGAGT
Organism: uncultured bacterium; assembly: GCA_964355385.1. Classification (GTDB taxonomy): domain Bacteria; phylum Oederibacteriota; class CAKKQC01; order CAKKQC01; family CAKKQC01; genus CAYHEI01. Next base: position 3,548 of record CAYHEI010000109.1, read on the forward strand.
GCGCCGAGCGACTCACGGCCTTCGCCGCACCGCACCTGACGCGTTACGTCGCGGAGGTGGGGGGAGGGACGCCGCGCCTCCGCATCGGCGAGTTCCGAACCCAATGGGGCAGTTGCACGGCGGCGGGGCGTATCGCGCTCGACTGGCGCCTCGCGCTGGCTCCACCGGAGCTGGCCGAGTACGTCGTCGCCCACGAGGCGTGCCACCTCGCGGTCCCCGGCCATCCCCCAAAGTTCTGGCGGTTGCTGGAGCGGATCCTGCCCGGCGCGCTGGCCCGCCGCAAGGCCCTCCGCGCCCTCTCCCGCGAGCTGGCGCGCTACTAAACGGAGGTAAGATGAAGGTATGGGACTCTTCAAAACGAAAGTTCGTGTCGGGGTCCTGCGCGACGCGGGACCCGTGTTCACCGAAGAAGTCAGTTTGCTCGTGGACACCGGAGCGACCTACTCGACGATTCCCTCCGCCGTGCTCAAGCGAGCCGGGGTGAATCCCATCGGCAAGCTTCCGATCAGGCTGGCCGACGGTTCGATCGTGGAGAAGACCTACGGCGGTGCCGCATTGGAGGTTCAGGGGCGAGTCGTGTTCGGGAACGTCCTTTTCGGCGACGAGGGGGACCTCGCGCTGCTGGGGGTCACCAGCCTCGAGCTCGGCTCGCTCGCGGTCGATCCGGTCGGCCGCCGCCTCGTTTCCGCGACCTCAATCCAAGCCTGACGCCGCTCTACGCGGGCGCTTGTTCCTCGAGCCGGTCGGTGGCCGGGGGCGGCTGGGGCGTGAGGCGCGAGAGCTGCAGCCGCTCCGCGGGCGTCAGGGGCAGCTCCGCCGCCCTCAGGCTGGGCAGGAGCTGCGCCACGTCGCGCGCCCCGATGATCGGCGCGGTGACCGCGGGGTGGGACATCACCCAGGCCACGGCCAGCGTCGCCGGGTGTACGCCGCGCCGCCGCGCGTGCTCCGCCAGCTTCGCCGCGGCCTCGTAGTACCACGGCGCCGAAAACCGCTTGTCGTACATCTTGTTGTTGACGAGCCGCCCGTGTTTCGGCTTGCGGCCCGGCGCGTACTTGCCGCTCAGCAGCCCCCCGCCGAGCGGGCTGTACGGGATGACGCCGAGCCCCTCGGAGAGCGCGAGCGGGAGGATCTCCACCTCGGCCTGGCGCTTCACGAGGTTGTACATCGGTTGCATGCACGCGAACCGGGCCCAGCCGTGCAGCGCCGAGACGCCGAGCGCCTTGGCGATCTGCCACGCGGCCCAGTTCGACACGGCGGGATGCAGGATCTTCCCGGCGCGCACGAGGTCGTCGAGCGCGCGCAGCGTCTCCTCCACCGGCGTCGCGGGGTCCACGTGGTGCACGAAGTACACCTCGACGCGGTCGGTCCGCAGCCGCTTCAGGCTGTCCTCCACCTGACGCACGATGTGGCGGCGGGAGAGCCCCTCGTCGTTCGGCCCCTCCCCCATCCGCATCCGGACCTTGGTGGTCAGGACCAGCTCGTTCCGGCAGCCGCGGGCCAGCTTGCCCAGGATCGTCTCGGCCTTCCCGCGGGAATAGACGTTCGCGCAGTCGAAGAAGTTGATCCCGGCGTCACGGCAGCGCGTGAACATCGCCGCGGACGTCCGCTCGTCCGCGTCCCCGCCGAACGACATCGTCCCGAAGCACAGCTTCGACACCTTGATCCCGGTCCGGCCGAGCTCGCGGTATTCCATCAGCCTATGCTACCCGACTCGATCCAGAAGCGCGCGCAAGTCCGGAAGGCCCTCAGGTGCGCCGCCCCAGCGCGAGACCAGCACCCCTTCCATCCCCGCCTCTCGCGCGCCCTGCACGTCCCACACCGGTTCGTCCCCCACGAACAGGCAGCGCGCCGCCGGGACCCCGACGTCCGCGACCGCACGATCGAAAATGGCCCGCACCGGCTTGCGCCAGCCAACGTCCCGGCACGTGACGAAGGCCTCGAGGTGCTCCGCGATTCCGTGCCGGGCGATCTCCTCCTCCCATGGCTCTTTCGGGCAGCCGCACGGCATGTTCGAGACGATAGCCAGCTTCAGTCCCCGTTCCCGCAGGGTACGCAGGACGGGGAGACTGTCCGGGAACAGCTCGGCGCGCGCAAAGGTGGGCGCCAGAAAGGCCCGGCACGCGGCGGCAAGCAACGGATCGTCCTCGCGGCGGCGCAGCCCGTAGGCGGTCGCGAGCCGGCCCTCCAGGGGACGCACCCGCCAGTCCGGAGCCTCGCGAATCTCCATGAACCGCCCGCGGGCGGCCTCCGGATCCGGCAAGGTCTCGCCGCCCGCGCGCAGGGCGGCCTCGGCGGCGACGAGGCCCTCCGCCATCACCACACGGGCTTGGGGACGCCGGTAATAACCGACCAGCGTGTCTCCGAGATCGAACAGAACGGCGTCGAACCGGCGCGCTGGCATGAACCGTATCATCGCACGCCGGAAGCGCCCCGTTACCGCCCCTTCCGCCTCCGCCACTCCCCCAGCTGCGATGCAACCCCCCGGTCGGAACGTTGATGCTCATGATCCCTCGGAGTCGCGATGAAACCCGATCCTCCGGCCCGGCGGAGCAGGCGGCGGCTCGGCTAGTCGTCGGATTGCGGCCACGAGCTCCCTGATCGCCCCGTCGTGCCCGCCAACCCTGCGCTCCAGCTCGACAAGCTTGCGTGCCAAGTGGTGATTGGCGGTCAGGGCATGCCGGAGCCCGACGAATGCCCTCACCACGAACACGCTGGCCTCGACTGCCCGGCGGCTGTTGAGAACGTTGGCGGCCATGATGGCTCCGTGCTCAGTGAACGCGAAGGGTCGCGAGTTGGGATCGCGGTGTTTCTGTGAACCGGTCGCAAACTGCGACCGGTTCATTTGACTGACTTCGACCGCTGCCAGCCTGAACACGAAATCGGACGGAAATCGCGACGGGTTTCGCTTGACCTGTTCATTGAGCCGCTTCGTCGCCACCCCGTAGATGGCCGCCAAATCGGCATCGAGGAGCACCCGGTGGCCTCGGACGAGAAGGATGCGCTCTTCGATGTTCGTCATGTTGGAGTCATAGCGTGACTATAGTCCCGCGCCACTCCTGGTTCAATATGCAAGATCGAGGCTTTGCCAGCAGGTGGGCAAAGGAAAAGACGGCCTGCCCCCAGCGGGAATCGAACCCGCGTCTCCACCTTGAAAGGGTGATGGCCTAACCGTTAGCCGATGGGGGCGCGGATAGATTCTATCGCGACCCGGACGGGGTATGCGACAATCCCTCCATGAACCTCCTCCCTCGCCCCCTCAAGCTCGAACGGACGCCCGGATCCCTCACGCTCGACGCCAAGACGGCCATCGCGGCGGCCCCGGCCGCGCGACCGGCGGCGAACCTGCTCGCGGGCTGGCTGCGCACCGCGACCGGCTGGCCGATCCCGGTTCGCGCGGGCGGCCGCGCGGCCATCACGCTGCGCGCGGCGCCGCGGAGCGCCAAGGAGCCGGAAGGCTACACCCAGGCGGTGTCGAAGCGCGGCGCGGTCGTCACCGCCCCGGCCCTCGCCGGATTCTTCCACGGCGTCCAGACGATCCGGCAGCTCCTGCCCGCGGTCGTCGAGGCACCCGCGCCGGTCCCTTCCTCCGGGTGGCGCCCGATGGTCTGGGAGATTCCCGGTGTGCGGATCGCGGATGCACCCCGGTTCGGCTGGCGCGGGTTCATGATCGACTCTTGCCGGCATTTTCTTCCCGTGGAGGTCGTCAAGCGCGTCGTCGACGCGCTGGCGCTCTACAAGTTCAACCGGCTGCACTGGCACCTCACCGAGGACCAGGGCTGGCGGCTCGAGATCAAGAAGTACCCCCGCCTCGCGTCGGTCGCCGCGTGGCGCGGACCGACGAAGTACGGTGGCTTCTACACGCGCGACGAGGTCCGGGACGTCGTCGCGTACGCCACGGCGCGCGGCGTCGAGGTCGTGCCCGAGATCGAGTTGCCGGGCCATGCGCAGGCGGCGCTCGCCGCCTATCCCGCGCTGGGCTGCACGGGCGGGCCGTACAAGGTGGGCACCGAATGGGGCATCTACAAGGACGTCTACTGCGCGGGGAACGAGAAGGTGTTCGATTTCCTCGAGGGCGTCCTGACCGAGGTGTGCGCGCTCTTCCCCGGGCGCTTCATCCACCTGGGCGCGGACGAATGCCCGAAGGACCGCTGGAAGGCCTGCCCCAAGTGCCAGGCGCGGATCCGCAAGGAAGGCCTCGCGGACGAGCACGCGCTCCAGTCGTGGTTCGTGCATCGCGCGATCTCGTTCCTGGAAGGGAAGGGCAAGCGCTGCATCTGCTGGGACGAGATCCTCGAGGGCGGGCCGCCGCCGGGTGTCATCGTGCAGGCGTGGCGCGCGGGCGAGAAGGCCGTGAGCAAGGCCGTCGCGGCGGGACACGAGGTGATCCACTCGCCCTACAGCCACGTGTATCTCAACGAGTCCCCGCGGGGTTGCACGCTGGAACACGTGCACACGTGGGACCCGACCCAGGAGGGCGAGCGGGACGCGCTGACGCCCGCCGCGCTGACGCGGCCCGAGCTGCTGCTCGGGGGCGAGGCCTGCCTGTGGGGCGAGTGGTGCCCGCCGACGCGCGTGGGGTGGCAGGCCTTCCCCCGCCTTCTCGCCGTGGCCGAGACCCTCTGGTCGCCATGGCGGGGCCGGGACTTCCAGGACTTCCACGGCCGCGCGATGGCCCAGAAGGGCCGGCTCTCCTACCTCGGCCTCACGCCGGGCCCGGAGCGGTTCGTCTAGCCCGGATGATTCATGAATCTGAATCCGTTGTTCCGTCGATGCTGATCTG
>CAYHEI010000110.1:0-8318 GCA_964355385.1 uncultured bacterium
GTGTGGAGCGCCGCCGGGCTGGCGAGGACGCCGGGGACGGCGCACCCGCCCCCCGTGACCGGCGCTGCGGGCCGGCCGGCGGCGGCGACGACGGTCACGAACACGGGCGCCGCTGTGGGAACCCCGGCGTGCGGCCCCGTCGCCGGGTCGCTGTCGGGCGCACAGTCGTTCACCGTGGCGCCGGGGCTGGGGCTCGCCGCGGCGCTGGCCGTGCTCGCCGGCCCGGTGGTGTCGGTGGGGCAGCCGTTCCTGGTGACGCTGACGGTCACCAACACCGGCAGCGCGCCGGTCGCGAACGTGACGGCGGCGCTGTGGAAGGACGTCGGGTTCGGGTCGGCGACGATCAGCGCGCCCACGCCGGCGGTGGTGGCCAGCCTGGCGCCGGTGGGGGTCGTGACCTTCACCTTCACCCTCACCGGCGCGACGCCGTCGGCGCCGGGCACGCTGAGTTGGACCGCGACGGCCGCGGGCGGCGGGCCGGTGTCGTCGAATCGCCCGGTCGGTCCGCCCATGACGATCCAGGCCGCGGCGAACCTGGCGGCGGCTTCCTCGTCCATCCCCGCGAGCGTCTGCGCGTTCGGGGACTACTTGTACGTCGTGACCGTCGGCAACGCGGCGTTCGCGGCGACGGCCGTCGGGGTGACGCCCGGCCCGCTCGCGCTGGCGGGCCCCGGCGGACCGTCCGCGGCCGGACCGACGCCCGCGGCGGGGTCGATCGCCGGCGGGCAGAGCCTCTCCTTCACCTGGACCGTGACGGCCGGGACCCCCGGCGCGATCACCGCGACGGCCACGGTGACCGGACAGGACGCGAACGGCGGGTGGAACGTGGGCGCGACGCCCGGACCGCTCGCGACGACCGTCCTCTCGGCGGCCGTCCTGGCGGTGGAGATCAATGCGCCGCCCGCGGGGAGTCTCGTGCGGGGCGTGGCGAATCAGATCGTCGTGACGGTGTCGAACACTGGCGGCGCGGACGCCACGGGGGTGACGGTCGCGCTCGAGGTCACGAGCGGTGGGGGAACGCTGACCGGCGCGCCGGCCCCGCAAGTGGTGACGGGGAGCGGCGGGATGGCCACGTACTCATTCTCGTTCACGCCGCCCGCGACCGGCGCTTACGGGTTTTCCGCAACCGCGACGGGGAGCGGCTGCGGCGCCGTGAGCGCGAGCAACGCGGCGATGTTCACGGCGGTGCTGTCGCCGGGCGCGCTGGCAGTGTCTTCGCTCACGCTGGCTCCCGCGGGTAGCGTGGCGGTGGGGGGCGTGATCACGGCCGCGCTGAGCGTGAGCAACACCGGCGACCTGGGTGCGACGGCGTACGCCGTCGATGTGACCGAGGTGCTCACGGCGGCGGGGACGGTGGCGGCGCGCTCCGGGCTCGTCCCCGGTCTGCCGCGTTGGATCGCGGGCCACGGAACCGGTTCCTTCGGTTGGACGTACACCGCGACCGGATGCGGCACGCTGTCAGTGGTTGCCGCCGTCAGCGGGACCGGCTCAACGGCGTCCGGGATCGTCCAGCTCCCTCCCGCCTCGGGGGGGAGCAACCTTATCGGGGTGACGGGAATCCCCGCGCGTGTCGTCGGGACGGCGACCCCGCCGGCGGCGCGCGTCGGCTCGCAGGTGGCGGTGGAGTTCCAGCTTCAGGACACGTGCGGGCAAGGGATCGGCGGGTATGACCTGGACCTCACGGTCGTACCCGCGGACGCGCTGCTCGGCTCGACCCGCGCGCGGACCGCGAGCGACGGGAAGATTGCGACGACCTTGCGGCTGGGCGCGGCGAAGGGGTCCAACGTCGCCCGCGCTTCGCTCGCGGGCGTTCCCGGCGTCTCCGGAACCGTCGAAATTCAAGCCACGGTGCCGGCCTCTCCCGTGCCGTTCCTGTCGCAAAACTTCTTCGATCCGCGACGCGGCGAGAGCCTGAAGGTGCGCGCGTACGTTCCCGACCCGGTGCGCCTGTCCGTTCGCGTCTACAACATCGCGGGCGAGCTGGTGCGGGTGGTGAAGGAGGCCGAGGTGATCCCGGGGCTGACGGAGTGGAGCTGGGACGGGAAGAACGACGGCGGATCGCTGGTCGGGAACGGCGTCTACTTCATCCAGGTCGTCACGGGGAGCGACACGCAGATCAAGCGGGTGGTCGTGCTGAAGAAGTGACTTTCGGGCTGCACAGCTTCCTGTGCACCGTCAGCTATAGAAGTGTCAGAAACGTCAGTAACTGTCAAAACTGACATGCTGGGACCATATTGTGATGCGCGTCACACCGGAAACCCTTGCCTGCTGACGGCTATTGTACCACCCTGTCGGCCCCGATCCTGCATCTCCCAAATCCCACGATGGTTTGCCCTTTTGTGCCCATTCGCACATCTATTTCTCCTCCAAGGCGCGCATGATGCTGGCCAACGTGTCTTCGCGGAGCCGCACGAGAAGCTCGTACAGGAGGACCTTATGGCCACGACCGAGAAGGTCGCAACGCCCGTTTTGAGTCTCCGAGGGAGGATCGACAGATGACGATTCGCGACTACAACCCCAAGACCGTCAATCCCGGCCAACCCGTGAACATCCTCGGCGACGGCTTCAAGTCGCTCTCGGGCGTGAAGGTGAAGTTCGGTCCGTATGACGCGGCGGAAACAAACGTGCGCAACGACCAGCACATCCAGGCGCGGGTTCCGGCTGTCGGGAACGGAGTGTTCGGTCTGATCCTCGAGTACTCCGCGGGAGGGGGGACGGTACAGGAGTTCGTCGGCCCCGGCCAGGTCGGCCCGAGCCCCGCGGGCGTGGGGATCACGGATTTCTACCCCGACACGCTCCCCGCCGCCGGCGGCGCCCTCTCGCTCTTCGGATACCGCTTCAGCGACCATGCCGACGGGGGGGGCACGCTGGAGGTGGTCTTCAACAGCTTCAATCCGCGTACCGGCGGATTCCTGGCGAGCGTTCCCGGGACCAATCCCGCGATCGTGAACGACACGATGATTGCGGTGACGGCGCCTTCGGCGGCGGATCTGCGGCTCAGCGCGACGAACTCGACGGTGTTCCAAATCAACGTCACGTTCCCGGATGGGACGGTGGTCGTGTTTTCGGGCGGCCCTGATTACCAGGTTTGACCGAAGGGCTCCCCACGGCGCGGGAGGGGCGGGCTGATTGACGCCCCTTCCCGCCGTGTCCGCATGACGCGCCGCGCCGCCGGTCTGGCGCTGGCGCTGGGAGGCCTGCTGGCCGGTGGCCGCGCGCTTGCCGCCGAGGGCGACGTGCTGTGGACGTACACGGTCAACGCGACCGTTTCGTGGGACCTGGAAGCCGCCTACGCGCTGGCGTCACCCGCGGCCGGCCAGATCGTGGTGGCGGGGTCGAGATCGCTCACGGGCGTCGGACGCGCCGCGTGGTTTCAGCGGATGGACAGCGGCATGAACGTCATCTGGTCTCGCACGCTCGCCGGCCGTTACGGAAGCGACGGCTACGGCGTCGCGGTCGATTCGGTGAGCGGCAACCTGGCGATCTGCGGGTCGCACAACGGCGATGCCGGAGGGTCGACGTCGACGGCGTTCGTGGCCGAGCTTTCCCCGGACGGCAGCAACGTCATCTGGACGCGGTCGTTCCAGGGCGCGTCCACCGCTCCCGCGTACAACTTCGTGAACGCCGTTGCCGTCGACGCCGCGCGCAACGTCATCGCGGTCGGCGCCATCCAGAACGCCACCCAGGACGCGTTCGTGATGAAGCTCGACCAGAACGGTACCATCCTCTGGACGCGGACGGTGAACCCTGGCGCGGTCAACGGTGCGGAGGGCGCGGACGCTTTCAACGGTGTGGTGGCGAACGCCGCGAACGAGATCTACGTCGTCGGCCAGGCGGCGAACGCGAACGCCATGGCATCGGGCGACGACGTGTACGTCCAGAAATACTCTGCGGCGGGAGCGCCGGTCTGGACCACGCCGATCAACGGCTACGACTTGGCGGATTGGGGGTGGGGGGTGGCGCTGACTCCCACGGGCGATCCCGTGATCGTCGGCAAGATCACCCAGACCGTCGGCACGAATGTCTTCCTCCTGGCGGCCCGGTTGAACGCGGCCACCGGGGCGGTGGTGTGGTCGCGGACGTTTCCTGGTGCGTGCGACGGGAACGGCTTCCTGCGAGGGGTGAGTGTCGATCCGAGCGGCAGCATCTATGTCGCGGGGACGACCGTCTTCGGGACGTCGGGGACGAACATTCTGGTCGAGAAGATATCCGCGAACGGTCAGTCCATCATGTGGGCGAGGACGTACAGCGGGTCCACCGGCAACACCACCGACAACGGTTGGAGCGTGCTATGGGCTCCAGAAGGAGTCTACGTCGCCGGCCAGGTCCTCCCTTCCACGACGGATTTCGGTGCCTGGCTGCGGAAGTACGAGGTTGGTCCCGCGCCGGGCGGCGGCGGACCGGCGACGTGCGGTTCAGGGCTGGCGCTGGCGTTCGCGAACCCTTCGCCCCTTTACGTCACTGCGGGGGCCGTCCAGTCCTGGGGGGTGACGTACAACAACACGGGGGCGGATACCCTGTACAACGTGACCATCACGGCGGAAATCAGCCAGGGGGCCGGTGCCCGCGCATATGTCGCCCCCTCCTTGAGCGCAACGCTCACCGGGGGAGCCGTGGTTTCCTCCGTGGCCTGGTCGTCCAACCAGCTGAGCTGGTTCGCGGGAGAGCCGCCAAACGCGCAATTCGAGGCTTTCTGGCTTCGCTGGGTGGTGGATCAGATTCTCCCCGGGACGTCCGGGACGATCGGGTTCCGGACCACCGTGTCCGGATCGGGCGATCAGATTCTGCCGGGTTACGTCAGCGCGACGATGTCGTGCGATCCGGCGTGGTCCTCGACAGGCTATGTCCCGTACTCTTCCACCGCGACTGGCCGTCGTCTCTCACCGCCGCTCTCATCGCTCGGTCTCTACAGCGGCCCGGTTGGCGGCGCGGACGCGGCGTACGGGTTGTACGGCGGCAGCGCGGTGGGATACGAGACGACGGCGGCTGAAGCCGAGAACTGGCGGCTCTGGGGTTCGACCTCCACGCCATACAATGGCGCGGCGAACGGATCGGACATCGCGTACGCGGTCGCGCCGAATTACATGGGGCGCAAGGCCGTCGTCGGGCGGGAATGGACTGGAAGCAGTTCGTTCGACTGGAGGATTCGGCTCTATGATTCAGGATTTTCGGCTCTGTTCAACACCGCATCCTACAACGGGCCAGGGAACGGACCGGATGAAGCGCGCGCCGTAGCGAAGACCGTGATCTTCGGGGATGTCGTGGTCGTGGGCAGCGAGGACAGCGATGCTTCCGCGGCCGTCAACGACAACTGGCACATCGGTCTCTACAATGAAGGCGGCGGGGTGGACGGTTCCACGTCCTACAACGGCCCTGCAAACGGCGCGGATGCCGCGCTCGCGGTGGCGGTGGACCAGCCTGCCGGAAACATCATCGTGGCCGGGTACGAGTCTGGAATCGCCGGCGGCTTGAACTGGCGTATCAGAAAGTACGACGGCTGGGTGACGACATTCATTAGTTCCACGGACTACGACGGTCCGGTAGGCGGCGATGATTCGGCGAATGCGATCGCCCTGGACGCGGACAATAACATCTATGTCGCCGGATACGAGCGAAGTGGACTTTCTTGGGAGAACTGGCGTATCCGAAAATACGATCCCTCACTCACCGTTTTGCTTGCGACGGCGGTCTACGACGGTCCAGCCGGCGGACCAGACATCGCGTATGGGATTGACGTGAACGGGGCCAACGTCTGCGTCGTCGGCAAGGAGTCGGGACTCGGCGGCAGCGACGATTGGGCCTTCAGACGCTACGACAACGCGCTGAATCTGCTTGATGAGCAGTCCCATGACGGCGTGGCAGGTGGCGCGGACGAACTCAGGGCGGTTTCTACGGTAAACGCCACGACGGTCTATATCAGCGCGTACGCGGCGGGTTCCGAGACGGTTCGAGGTGAGGGCCTCGACATGGCCGTCGCGCGATACGATTTCCCGAGGTTTCTCCCTCCCGGGATGGGGGCGCTCAACTGGCCACTCTCGGCGGCGACGTACGGCGGGTTCATCGGGCTGCAGTGGATCCCCCTGGCCGCGGGGGATCGGGCGATCCAGGGGTATCGGATTTACCGCGCCACCGACGCCGGAGTGCACGAGGGGCTCTTGCTCGCGTCCGTCGCCGGAGCGGGAGTTTCGACGTACCAGGATGCGGCCGTGGCTTCCGGCATCAGGTACTTCTACCGCGTGAAGGCGGTGGACGTGCTGGACGCGGTGAGCTTCCTTTCCGCGGAGGCGTCCGCGCAGGCCTGTCCGGCCGGGACGGACTATCTGCTCGGCGTGACGGGGCCCATCAGCGCGGGGATGGGGTCAACCGTTACCTACGCCATCACGCTCAACAATCTTGGTTCAACCACGCTCACGAATCTCGTGGTGTCGGACACGATTTCGGCCGTGGTCACGAGCTCGACGGGTATGCAGCCGGCGGGCCTGTCGGGTCCCGCCGTCACGTCGGTGGCATCCGGGACGCGCTACGTGTGGTCCGTCCTCCCATCCACGATTGTCCGCAAGGGCCATGTCCAGGTAGGAAGTTCAGCGGCGGTGGCCTCGCTGGCGTTCCCAACGCCCCCCGGCACGACGGCCGGCGACCTCATCGTCACGTTCCTTTCGGTCGACGGTTCGCCCACGATCACCGACCCCCTGGGCTGGACGTCGCTGGGCCAGGTCAACAGCCTCGCCCCGCACGCGCTGCGCGTCATCTACAAGGTCGCCACCGCAGCCGACATCGGCGGGACGAACACCTGGTCTTTCACGTCCGGCCGGGCGGCGGGGGTGATCCTCTCGTACGCGGGCGTGGACGCGGCCATTCCGGTGGATGCTGCTGGTTTCGTCAGCGACAGCGTGACGGGGACGACGCACTCGACCTTCGACATCACGACGACCGTGCCGAACGACCTGCTCGTCACGTGCATGACGGTGGACGTGCAGGGCAGCACGACGGTGTCGAACTGGACTCCCGATCCCGCGATGACCGAGATCGCCGAGGCGGCGTCCACGGGCGGCGCCCCCAATGCAGGGGTCGCGGTGGAGGTGGCCGAGCAGGCGCGGCCGGGCGCCGGGTCTACCGGAACGCGCTCGGCGACTGATCCGCAGGCGGGCTACGGAGCCAGTTACGCGGTCGCGTTGCGTCCCGGCCCGTCGTTGCGCCCGGGTCAAGTCTGGACCTTCACGATCACCGGCACGATCGGGATGGTGTGCGGGGCGTCCCTCACCATCGGCGACACCGCGTGGGCGGACGCCGGCGCGGCGTGCTCCGGGATCCAGAAGCAATCCGCCGTGAGTCCGGTCACGGTGACAGGGTGGACGACGACGATCACGGCGACGAAATCCCAGGTCCCGGCGGCGCCCGGGCAGGGCCAGTCTGTCACCTACCGGATCGACGTGACGAACAACGGGACCGCGACGATCGTGAGCGTCACGGTGACGGACACCATCTCGCCGGTCGTCACGAGCGCGACCACGCAGGCCCCTTCGGCGTTCGCGGGTCCGGCGGTCGCCTCCGTCGCGTCGGGCACCCGCTTCGTCTGGAGCGCCTCCTCCCTCGCGTTCACGCAAGGGCAGACCTATTCCTTCACCATCACCGGAGTGATTGGCACCGTCGGGGCGACGACTCAGGTCAGCAACACGGCGTACGCAAGCGCTTCATCGATGTGTTCCTTGGCACGAATGCAGACGAACTCCGTCGGTGTGTTGGTGACCAACGGAACTCCTCCGGGCGCCCCGGCGTCACTCACCTCCAGGGGGCAGAACGAGCAGGTGTATTTGAATTGGTCGCCGGCGACTCCGGGAACCTATCCCGTGACGTCCTACTCGATCTACCGTGCCACCTGTTCGGGATGCCCCAGCAGCCTGCTTGTGTCCGTCAGCTCAGCGACGACTGAGTACACCAACACAGGGCTGGCGAACGGGACGACCTACGAGTACAAGGTCCAGGCCGTGGATACCTCGTTCAACGCCGGGCCGTTCTCGTCCACCGCGACCGGCACGCCGCTGGACGCCAACCTCAATCCACCGACCTGCTTGACCGCGATTCAGCTCGGGGCGAGCAACCGGGTCATGATCTCGTGGTGCTTCTCGCCGCCGGCGACGCACCCCGCGACCGGGTATGGGATCTATCGCACGACCTTCGCCGGCTTCGACATCACGCCTGGGGCGGTGGCGGTGGTGGACGCGGGGACGAGCCTCTTCACGGACACTCTCCTCACGACCGGGACGTTCTGGTACCACGTGCGCGGGATCGGGTCGATTTCCGATCCGTCGCCGCTCTCG
>CAYHEI010000111.1:0-8222 GCA_964355385.1 uncultured bacterium
GGCGCGCTCTCCCTGCTGAAGATCGGCGCGGGCATCGCCGGCGGCTCCTGGGCCTGCATCGCGGACGGGGTCGAGTCGGCGGGCGACATGATCACTTCCGCCGTCCTCTTCGGCGGGATGGTCGTCTCCATGCTCCCCGCGGACTCCCGCCATCCCTACGGCCACGAGAGGGCCGAAAGCGTCTCCGCCATCGCCATCGCCACGCTGCTCCTGGTGGCGGGCGTCTCGGTGGGGCTCGGCGCGGTGCGGACGCTCTCCGTTCTGCGCCCTCCCCCGGAACTCTTCGTGATCTGGCCGCTCGGGCTCTCGGTCATCGCCAAGGGCTGGCTGACGTGGCGCAAGGCGCGCGCCGCCGCGCGTTCCGACTCGTCGTCCCTGCGCAGTGACGCGTTCAACGATGCGGCGGACGTCATCTCCGGCCTGGTGGCCATCGCGGGGGTCACGGTCGCCCGCCTCTACCCCGACCGCTTCCCCATCGCGGACCCGCTGGCCGGCCTCGCCGTCGCCGCGATCATCGTCGTCGGCGGCGCGCGCCTGATGCAGCGCAGCCTCTCGGAGCTGATGGACGAGGCGCCGCCCGAGGACCTCGTGGACCGCATCACGGCGGTCGCGGCCGGGGAGCGCGGCGTCGCGCGGGTCGAGCAGTGCCGGGGCCGCCGGTCCGGCACCGGCTACTTCATCGACCTCCACCTGGAGGTGAACGGGCGCCTCACCGTCAGCCGCGCCCACGCGCTCGGGCACCGCGTCAAGGCGCGCACGCTCTCGCAGTTCCCGCGGGTGCGCGACGTGCTCGTGCACCTCGAGCCTGCGGGCGGAGTTCGGCGGACACGGTCCTGACTGTTCCGAATTGAAACCTGGTTAGGGGTTACCCGATAGATGAAAAGCTGAGAGCGGGTCCGCCGCGAAGGCGCACGGAGATCACGCCGTGCGCCACGGTGACCGCATCGACGCCCGCGCAGCCGGCCGGCACGGGCGCCAGGAACGCGTAGAACACCGCGTCGCGCCGGGCGCCCTTGGCGATCGCGGTCAGCACGGGCGTGCCGCGCAGCGACCCGAGCGCGCGCATCGCGTCGCGCCCCTGCGCGAACGGCGACGCGCCGAATTCGATTCCGCGCGCCTCGGTGCGCCCGCCCCACGGCGCGGACTCGCGGTCGCGGTGCTCTTCCCAGTTCCCGACCCAGGGGAAGTCGGCGCGGCGCCACGCGTACCCGGCCAGCAGCCCGCGGCCCGGATGCACGGCGGTCGCCCAGGCCCACGTGAGCCCGGGATCCATGAGCTGCGCCGTAAAATCCCCGGACGGCTCGTCGGATGGAAACAGCCGGAGGTCCACGGGGCGCCCGTCGGCGCCGGGCGCCAGCGGCCACGCGAATTCGGTCTTCGGGCCGATGCGCAGGCGGTGCCGCCGGGCGAACGGCGCCGGGTGGGACGTCGCCCAGGACGCGGGCAGGTCGAAGACCGTCACCCCGCCCTCCAGGAAGGGCGGGCCGAACGTAGCGTGCTCCTGCCAGCCGATCTCGCGAAGCGCCTCTCCCGCGTTCACCACCGAGGTCTCCACCTTCAACACCGCGTCCCGGGGCGCGAGCGCGTAGGTGCGACGGACGTGCAGCCGCGCGTGCGCCAGCCGGGTCTCCAGCGTGACGGCGGCGCCTGCGGGCCCGGCTTCGACCGCCCACGTCGCGACGGGCGCCTCGCCGTGGACCGTCAGCCCCGCCGCGCGCTCCGCGGCATCGGGCGGTCCGAAGAAGTCGAGGCACAGGTTGTGTCCCATGATCGACGCGAGCAACCGCCCCTCCGGCTCGCCGCCGTACGCCGCCAGATCGCGTTCCGGCACGAACGCCTCCGGGTCCATCGAGGGCCAGGGGACCTCCCACAGCGGATTGAGTCCTGCGGCGGGGCCGTCGGCCAAGGCCAGCGAGGCGATGTGGCCGCCGCCGGGCAGGATGACCGCGTTCAGGCTCCCGTTGCCGAGCAGGCACGCGCGGCGGCCTTTCCAGGTGCCCGCCTCGGAGGTCAAGTGCCGAAGAGGGCGGAAACGGGCAGTGCCAACCCGGGCAAGAGGGGAGTCGACACCGCATCTCCCGGCTCGAACACCGCCGGAGCCGGGTACGCGCCGCCCGCGAGCCGGTACACCTCGATCGTGCGCGTCCGCGGTTCCACGATCCAGTACTCGGGCACGCCGTTGCGTGCGTACAGATCGCGCTTGACGATGCGGTCCCGGGCGGCCCCCTCCGGCGAGATGATCTCGACCAGGAGGTCCGGCACGCCGCGAATCCAATCCTTGATGATCCCGATCCGCTCAGTACTGACGAACACCAGATCCGGCTCGACGACGTCTCCGGACGGCAGGTGAACGTCCATCGGCGCAGCGATGGCTTTGCCAACGCCTTTCGCGGCGGCGTACGTTCGAATCGCGACGAAGAGGTTGGCAGACACCTCCTGGTGCCCGTACCGTGGCGAGGGTTCCATGACGAAGATTTCCCCGTCAATCAGCTCCGCGAGCGTCCCCTCGGGCAGCTTCATGAAATCATCGATGGTCTTGCGGGGCTTGAGCTTCAGCATCGCGTCCTCTGCTTCATCCTACCACCAGCAGCGCGCGATGCGGGAGCCGACGGGTGGAGGGCTAACGCGCTTTCTTGGCCAGCCGGGCGGCGAGCGCCTTGACGCCCTGCTCCACCTGATCCACGGTGTCGCCCTTGGCCTCGTCCATGTACTTCACCGCGCCGGTGGAGACCTGGACCAGCCGCGCGCTGATGAAGAACCGCCCCATGAGCTTGCCCACGCTGCCCGCGACCACGTAGTCGGCCTTCACCTGCTTCCCGAGCTTCACCGCGCAGTCCTCGATCGCGCAGCCCTTCTTGAGCAGCGCCTTGTCGGTGACCTCCTCCTGCATGGTCTCCCACGAGAGCGAGTTGACCTTCCCGGTCTTCCCGAGTTCGGACCGCAGAAGGTCCGCGATGCCTTGCGCGTCCGTCTCGGACACCTCGGCCACGTAGAGATGGGCGACCGCGACGCGCGGCGCGTTCGCGGGCGCGACCTTCGCGGCCGTGACGCGCGGCGCCGCCACGGCGCCCGTCTCGGGCTCCCCTTCGCTCCCGCCGAACGCGTACGTCAGACTCGCGCGGTGCACCGGGCCCAGGGGGTGCGCGCCCATCGCGTAGTCCAGGCTGATCCCCTGGTACACGCCCGACACGCCGAGCGTCAGCTGGCGCGAGGGAGCGCCCGAAATTCCCGACATGCCGAGCCGCAGCGCGAGCATATCCGCGGGCCACCATTCCACGCCCGCGCCGAGTTGCCCCGCCGCGTCGGCGACCTTCATGTATTCGACGCCGCCGCCGAGGCTCAGGGCGGGATAGCGATAGGCGGCGCCGACCCGCATCTCGCCCGGCAGTCCGTCCACCGGGATCTTCGCCGCGTTGGGAACGTTCAGATCGCGCAGCTTGCCGCCGGCGTTGCGCAGCGCGGCCCCGGCGGTGAAGCCCTCGTAGATGGCGGACACGCCCAGATCCACCGAGGCCGTGGTCACGCTGCTGTTCTGGACGGAATCCGAGAGACCCTTCAGCGTGAGGCCCGCGCTGAGCAGACCGCGCCGCCAGGCCGCCGCCACCCCGCCAGCCGTCGTGCGCTGCGACAGCGACGTCGCCAGCGCCAGACCGTTCGCGTCGAGCTGCGGGAAGGACACGCCGTAGGATTGGACGAGCGCGCCCAGCGTGAGCTGGGGCGAGAGCCGCCAGCCGGCGCCCAGCCCGAAGGTCTGCGCCTCGGACCCGAACAGCGACGCGCCGCCGATCGCGAACTCGCCCTGCGTCTTCTGCGCCGCGAGCAGCGCGGGGTTGCTCCACGCGGCCAGCACGTCGGTCCCGGCCGCGCTCACGTCGCCCATCCCCATCTGCCGCACGCTCATCGGCAGCGCCAACGACCGGGCCCCGGAAGCGGCGCTTCCCAGGGCCGGAAGCAGTGAAAGGAGGACCGCGAGATACCTCAAGGCGCTCCGCCAATCATAAAGGGTTTCTTGCCCTTCACGCCGCCGCCGATGGGCACGGCCCAGTACGTCCCGGCGCCGAGCTTCTTGCCGTTCAGGTCGGCGACGTCGAGCACCGCCGCGCCCTCCCCCGCCCCGTCCAGCGTCGCCTTCGTCTCGCCCATGTAGAGGCCCGCGGCGTCGTAGATCCGGACCTCGACGGTGGCGTTCGCGTCCCCGCGCAGATACAGCGTCAGGACGCTTCCCGTCGTGCGGTCCAAGAGGTTCGGCGCGGCCACGACGCTGTTCGCCTCGATCGCCACCTTGGATTCGAGCGTCACCGCCACGGTCGCCGCGGTCGCGGTCGTGATCGCCGCGCCGTCCTCGACGTTCACCCCCGTCGCCGCCGCCGTCACCGTGAGCGCGCCCGCCTTCTTGGCCGTGAGCTTCCAGACCCAGGTCTTCGTCCCGCCCGCGGCGAGCGCGTCGCCCGGCACGGCCGGGGCCGTCGTCACGTCCGCGAGCGTCGCATCGCTCAGTGTCAGGGTCGGGACGACCCCGCTGGCCGCGCCGTCGCCGGTGTTCTTCACTGTCACGGTCACCGTGATCACCTCGCCTTCCTTCACCTTGGTCACGTCGCTTGCCGCCGCCACCGTCAGCGCCGCCAGCCCCTGCACGCGGGCGGTCACCCCGCCCGTGGTGGTGACGCTTCCGGCGCAGGTCGTCCCGATCGCCGATACGCTGAAGACGACGGTGCCAGGGGCGCTCGCCGCGAAGGTCCAGGTGAACGTCTTCGTCAGGCCCGCCGCCAACGCCACGGCCGCCCCCGGCCCGGCGGTCAAGCTCACCGATCCGGCGCCGCTCACGATCCCAAGCGCGGGCGTCACGGCGGACATGGCCAGGTTCCCGCTGTTCGACACGGTGTACGTCACCGTCAGCGTCTGGCCAACTCGAACCGTGGATGCCGTGGAGACGACGCGGTCGAGGTTCGCGAACGTCGGAAGCGAATAGGAGGTCGCGCCGGAAGCCTGCGCGGTGCCGCATGCGTAGGTCGCCGTCGCCCAGGCGGTGTTCGAGATCGTGGCGCTGCCGATGGCGCCGCAGGCGTTCGTAACCGTCACGCTGAAGACAATACTCGTCAGGGGCGCCAACGCGCCGGGAGAGGTCCAACTCACCGTCCTCGTCCCTGTCGTGTAGGTGCTGTTCACGTCGCCGCCGGCGAACGTCACTGCCGCAGGCAACGGGTCCGACACGACGAGGTTGTTCACCGTCTCCGTCGGGCTGGTGTTGGTCACCGTGATCGTGAAGTAGAGCGTGCCGTTCGCGACGGGCGATCCGATGAATCCCTTGGCCACGCTGATCTGGAGCACCGAACCCGCACGCTTGAACATGACCGGGATGGACGCCGCGCCAACCGATCCGCACCCTTCCGACGCGACCGCGAACGCAGTGTTCGAAATGAATTCCGTCGCGCACACACGGCCCGCCGTCGCCGTGATCGTGAAGATGTAGCTGGTGCCCGGGGTCATGTTCAGTCCGGTACCGGACCACACGAGCCGGGTGCTGCCCGCCACCTCGGAGGCGGTCAGCGTCAGCGGGCCCGTCCCTCCGGCGCCCAGCAAGAACGGAGAGATGGTGTCCACGACCGTCAGGTCCGTGAGCGTGGCCGCGCCCGTGTTGGACACGGTCAGCGTGTACGTGACCAGGTCTCCCAGCGCGGCCGTGCCATTGTCGGGCGGCGATTGCGTCACTACCACCGACAGGCTTCGAGCGTAGGGGGCGGTAGAGAAGGTGACCGTGTTGCCGGTCGCAGCAGCGCCGGCGCACGCGGAAGCGGCAACGGCGGCTGCGGCATTCGAGACGGTCACGGGAGTACACACGGCGCCCACGACGCCGGTGACCGTGAACGTGAACACTGTCCCGGGCGTGAGATTCAGCCCGGCGCCGCTCCAGGCGTAGCGGGTGCCGCTCCCGGCGGGCGAGGTCACCACGGGCGCACCGAATCCGGCCGGCTGCTGCGTCGTCACGGCGCCGACCACCGGCGCGAGCGTGTCCGCGACGGTCACGCTCGTGATCGTCGCGCCGCCGGTGTTCTTCACTTCGATGACGTAGGTGACCGGATCGCCGGTCCCCAGCGAGGCGCCCGTCCCCGGGATCTGCGTCTTCACGACGCTGAGCGCGGTCGGCGCCGGGGCGACCGTGAAGCCGGAAGCCGCGCCCTTCGCCACCGTCACCGCGCAGGCGTTCGCGCCCGACGTCTCGGGCGTGTTGGACACCGCGACCGCACCGCAAACCGCCCCGACGCGCCCGGTGATGGTGAACGTGTAGGCGGTGCCCGGCGTCATGGTCAGGCCGTCCGCCGGGGACTCGCTCCACGTGAACCGGGAGGTGCTGGGTGCGAACTGCGTGAAGGCGGCGAGGAAGCCGGCGGGCTCCTGCGTCGCCATCCCCACGATCGCGTTGGACACCGTGTCCAACACGTCCAGCGACGTGAGCGTCGCCGACCCGGTGTTCGTCACGACGATCCGGTACGTCACCGGCTCCCCGACGCCCGGCGCGACGGGCGTCTGCGACCCCACCACGGTCAGCGCGGGCGCGTAGCTCCCGAACGTCACGGCCGCCGGGCCGTCCTGAACGACTTGCGTGGCGCACGCCGTGCCCGCGACCACGAACGCCGTGTTGGACACGGTCGTCGCGGCGCAGACCGCGCTCGCGGTCCCGCTCAGCGTGAAGATGAAGCTCGACCCCGGATTCAGCGCCAGCGCCGTCGTCCAGACGTACCGGCTGCCGCTCGGCGCGACGTCGGTCACGACCGGCGCCGCGATGCCGCCGGGCTGGGTCGCCGCGACTCCCTCCAGGAGCGGGGTCAGCGTGTCCACCACGTCCAGGGCGGTGATCGTCGCCGACCCGGTGTTGGTCACGACGATCGTGTAGGTGACGGGATCGCCCGCGCCGGCGCTCGCCGCCGAGCGGGACTTCACGACCCCGACCGCAAGCACGGGCGGACCGACCGTGAAGCCGACGGCATTCCCCTGGGTCGCCGCCACCGCGCACGCGGAGAAGACCCCCGCGACCGGCGTCGTACTCACGGCCGTCGGCGCGCACACCGCGCTCACCTGTCCCGTGACGGTGAAGGTGTACGTCTGGCCGGGCTGGAAGCTCAGCCCGGTCTTTTCCCAGTCGTATCGCGACCCCGTCACGACCGGGCCGGCGAAGCCTGTAGGCTCCACCGTGGTCACGTTGACCAACACCGCGGGGAGGGTGTCCGACACGCGCAACGTGTCGGGAGTCGCGCCACCGGTGTTGCGCACGACGATCCGGTACGTGACGGTGCCGCCGATGCCCACCCCGCCCGCCGGGATCTGGCTCGTCGAAACCGTCAACGCCGCCGCGGGCCCGGAGATCGTGAAGGTATCCGTCGCGCTCTTGTTCTCCACGCTCACGCAGGCCGACGCCGCCCGCGCGTAGCCGACGTTGTCCACGGTTCCCGCGATGCAGCCCACATAGGCCGACGCCGCGATCGTCACGGTGCCCAGCGGCGCCAGCGACACCGCGCCGGACCAGCCCAGCACCGCGCCGGCTTGGGAGAACGCCAGGCCGGCGGAGTTCTCCTGGAAGCCGGTGAACGCGACATTCCCCGGCAGGGTATCGCTGACCGCGAGGGACGTCAGCGTCGCGGATCCCGTGTTCGTCACGACGAGCGTGTAACAGACGGTGCTCCCGGGGCTCGGCGCGAGCGGCAGGTGGCTCTTCGCGACCGCGACCGACGCGCCCGGCGGCGAGACGACCGGTCCCGCGACGGACGGCGTGCCGGTCGTCGTGACGCAGAGGTTGTTCCCGGCCGCCTGCGCCGTCGCGCTGACGGGCGTCGCGGCGCACACCGCGCTCATCAAGCCGGTGATGGTGAAGGTGTAGGCCTGACCCGGCTGGAACGTCAGCCCCGACGCGCTCCAGTCATAATGCGTGCCCGAAGGCGCCAAGTCGGCGATCACGGGAATGCCGAAGGCGGGTGGCGCCTGCGATCCCTGCCCGACGAGCAGCGGCGAGACCGTATCGGTGAGGCGGACGGCGTCGAGCGTCGCGCTCCCCGTGTTCGACACCACGATCCGGTACGTCACGCTCCCGCCCACCGCCGGCGAGGCCGGCGTGACGGTCGTGACGACGCTCAGCCCCGCGGGCGAGGACGCGATCGTGAACGCGTCCGCGGCGCTCGCGGCCTGGTTCGTCCCGCACGCCGACGTCACCGTCGCATGTCCCGTGTTCG
>CAYHEI010000112.1:0-8211 GCA_964355385.1 uncultured bacterium
AGCGCGGGATTCTGCGGATCGGCGAGCAGGGGTACCCCGCAGCCGGCGAAGGGGTTCCAGAACGGAAGCGCGCCCGCCCGCCAGGCGCGCGACGCGAGCGCCGTCAGGGGGAGATCGCTCAGCGCCGACGCGGCGGGATCGAAGACGGCCGCACGGGGCCGCGGGCCGGGGTAGTCCCACGGTCCGTCCGGCAGCACGCCCGGCTGGATCGGCAGCAACGTTCCCCGGCCGGCGACCACCGGCAGGAAGGCGGCGGCGAGCAGCGCCCCGAGGAGGACCCACGCGGCGGCCGCGTCACGTCCCGCGACCTGGCGCGCCGGGTTTCCGACCGGACGGGGGCCGCTCACCCCATCAAGAGCCCGCCGTTCACGCGGATGACCTGGCCCGTGATGAAGCCGGCCTCGTCGGACGCGAGGAAGGTCGCGAGCGCGGCCACCTCCTCGGCGCCGCCCGGCCGCCCCAGCGGCGTGACCGCCGCGATCGCCTCGCGCACCGGCCGCGGGATCATGTCCGTGAGCGGCGTCGTGATCAGCCCCGGCGAGATCGCGTTGACCGTCACGTTCCGGGACGCGATCTCCTTCGCGAGGCTCCGGGTGAACGCGAGGAGCGCGCCCTTCGAGGCGGCGTAGTTCGCCTGCTCCGGCTCCCCGTACTCCCCGACGATCGACGCCAGGCTGATCACCCGGCCGGCCGGGCTCTTCAGCAGATACCGGAGCGCGGCCCGGGTGACGTAGAACGAGCCGTACAGGTTGACCGCCAGGACCGCGTCCCATTGCCGCTCCGTCATGAATTGGATCGGGGCGTCGTCGGTGATCCCCGCGTTGTTCACGAGGATGTCGAGCCGGCCGGCCCGCTCGACGAATCCTTCCATCGCCGCCTTGACCTCGCCGGACCGGGTGATGTCGAGCACGATCGGCACCGCGGAGCTCCCCAGGGGGGCTGCGGCCCGCTCGACCACCTCCCGGTTGCGGTCGGCCAGGCCGACGACCGCGCCCTCCGCGAGGAAGGCCTTGGCGATCGCGAGCCCGATACCGCGCGCCGCACCGGTGACGAACGCCACTCTCCCTGCCAGTCTGTCCATGACCCACCCAATGTACCAGGCTATGTCATACTCGTCCCGATGCGGCGGAGGGTGAGATCATGCGGACATGAGCGGCTGGCGGCGGCTTTCCTGGCCTGCGTCGCGGCGGCCCCGGTCCGGGCGAAGACGCCCGCGAGCGGAACCGTCGCGGTGGTGAGCCTCCCCGCGGGTGTGCGGGCGGCGTGGGACCTCGCGGCGGCGGCGCGCGAGGCCACGCCGACGCGCGAGCGCGTGAGCGTGAACGGGCTGTGGCGCTGGCAGCCCGCGGGCGAGCAGCGAGACGCGCCGCCCGCCGCCGGTTGGGGCTGGTTCAAGGTGCCGGGGCCCTGGCCCGGGATCACCGACTGGATGCAGAAGGACTGCCAGACGGTGCACGCCCATCCCGCGTGGAAGGACGCGCCGCTCTCCCGCGCGAACGCCGCCTGGTACCAGCGCGAAATCGAGGTCCCGGCCGGCTGGACGGGACGCCGCGCCGCCCTTGCCGCGGACACGGTGAACTCCCGCGCGGACGTGTTCGTCGACGGCGTGCCTGTCGGGATGATCGACTTCCCCGGCGGCGAGCTGGACCTGACGGCGGTCCTGCCCGCCGGCTCGAAGCACGTGCTGAGCCTGCTCGTGACCGCGCTGCCGCTGAAGGCGGTGATGCGTTCGCACGCGGACTCCGCGGCGCCCAAGGACGTCGAGGGCAGCGTGGAGCGGCGCGGGCTGTGCGGCGACCTCTGGCTGACCGGCGTTCCCGCGGGCCCCAGGCTGGGCGACGCGCGCGTGGACACCTCGGTGCGGCGCTGGGAGATCGCGGTGGACGCGGCGGTGGAGGGCATCCCGGCCGGCGCGACCGCCCGGTTGCGCGCCCGGGTGTTGGACGCCGGTCGTGTCGTCAAGGAATTCTCGTCCCGGCCCTTCCGGGCCGCGGACCTCGTGCACGGCCGGTTCGCGTTCGCCGCGAAATGGAAGCCGCCGCGCCTCTGGGATCTCCACACGCCCGCGAACCAGTACGACCTCGCGCTCTTCCTCGAGGACGCGAACGGGAAGACGCTGGACGAGGGCCTGCCGGTCCGGTTCGGCTTCCGCGAGCTCTGGATCGCGGGGCGGGACTTCATGCTGAACGGCTCGCGCGTCTTCCTCTCGGCCAACCCGCTGGACAACGTCTCGATCGGCGCGGGCGCTGCGAACTACGCGGCGGCGCGCGAGACGTTCGAGCGGCTGAAGTCGATTGGCTTCAACATGGTGTACACGCACAACTACGGCTGCGAGCCGGGCACGCACCTCGGGTTCGAGGAGGCGCTGCGGGCGGCGGACGACGCGGGCGTCCTCGTCGGCTTCTCCCAGCCGCACTTCGAGGCCTACGACTGGGACGCGGCGGACGCGGAGCGGACGAACGGCTACGTGGGGCATGCGGCGCACTACGTCCGGGCCGCGGGCAGTCATCCGTCCGTGGTCTTCTACGTGACGAGCCACAACGGCGCGGGGTACGAGGAGGACATGAACCCCGACCTCATGGGGACGGGGAACCCGCCGCGCAACCAGTGGTCCGCGCGAGGCGCCGCGAAGGCCCTGCGCGCCGAGGCGATCATCCGGTCGCTCGATCCCGCGCGCATCGTGTACCACCACTCGGCGGGAGACCTCGGCGCCATGGACACGGTCAACTTCTACGCCAACTTCGCCCCCGCGCAGGAGATGGCCGACTGGCTGGAGCCGTGGGCCGGGAAGGGGATCAAGCCGCTCTTCCTGGTCGAGTTCGGCGTCCCGCTGTCCTGGGACTGGACGATGTACCGCGGCTGGTACAAGGGGGAGCGCGAGTTCGGCAGCGGCGTGGTGCCGTGGGAGAACTGCCTCGCCGAGTGGAACGCGCAGTTCCTGGGCGACCGGGCCTTCGGCATCCCCGAGGAAGAGAAGCGGAACCTGCGCTGGGAGGCCCGGCAGTTCCGCGAGGGTAACCTGTGGCACCGCTGGGACTATCCCGTGCAGGTGGGGCAGGACCGCAACGAAGGCCGGCAGGAGATCATGGCGCGGTACTTCACCGCCGAGCTGCGCGCGTTCCGGGCCTGGGGGCTGTCGGGCGTGTGCGTGTGGGACGACTCGAACTACTGGACCCTGCGGCCCGAGGCGGACCGGAACCGGAAGGAAATCGCCGTGGACTGGGACCGGCTCCAGCGGCCCGGCTTCAGCCCGGACTACCTCGGGGAGCGCTTCGACAGCTGCGAGATGGCCGACGAGCGCGCCGAGTGGACGCCGACGGGCGCGGGCCGCGCGCTCATCCGCAACAACGGTGCCCTGCTCGGTTGGATCGCGGGCGCGCCGAGCGCGGTGACCGGGCAGGACCACGATTTCCGGGCCGGAGAGACCGTGGAGAAGACGCTCATCGTCTCCAACAATTCCCGCGCGACGGTTTCCTGCGCCGTGTCCTGGACGCTTGCCTTGCCCGCGCCGGTCACCGGAAAGAAGACGCTCCGCATCGCGACGGGCGACCAGGCGCGCATCCCGCTGGCCCTCGGCCTGTCGGCGTCCCTGCCGCCGGGCGCGTACGCGTTGTCAGCCTCCTTCCGGTTCGGCGACGGGACGGTGCAGGAGGACGCCTTCCCGCTCAGGGTCCTGCCGGAAGCGCCCCGCCCGGCGCTGTCCGGTCGCATCGCCCTGTTCGATCCCCAGGGCGAGACGGCTCGCCTGCTGGACGGGCTCGGCGTCAAGTGCGACCGCGTCGAAAGGGGAGCGGATTTGTCCGAGTACGGCCTCGTGATCGTCGGGCGAGGGGCGCTCACGCCGGACGGACCGGGCCCGGACCTCGCGCCGGTCCGCCGGGGCCTCCGGGCGATCGTGTTCGAGCAGACGCGCGAGACCCTCGAGCGCCGGCTGGGCTTCCGCGCGGTGGAGTACGGGCTGCGCAACGTCTTCCCGCGCGTGCCGGACCACCCGCTCCTCGCGGGGCTGGATGCGGACGCGTTGCACGACTGGCGGGGCAGCGCGACGCTGACCCCGGCTCGCCGCGCCTACAAGCTCACGGAGATGCACGGCCCGACGGTGCAATGGTGCGGGATCGACGTCTCGCGCGCCTGGCGGGTCGGGACTCGCGGCAACGTGGCCTCGGTGCTCATCGAGAAGCCCGCGCGAGGCGACTGCCTGCCGGTGCTGGACGGCGGGTATAGTTTGCAGTATTCTCCGCTGCTCGAGTGCCGGGAGGGGGAGGGGGTGCTCCTCTTCTGTCAGCTGGACGTGACGGGACGCACCGCGCGCGAGCCCGCGGCGGAGCGGCTTGTCGCGAATCTCCTCGCGTACGCTTCCGCGTGGAAGCCCGCGCCCCGCCGTCCCGTGTTCTACGCCGCCCCGCCCGCGGCCACGCGGTTCTTCGAGTCGCTCGGCACGACGGCCAAGCCTCTCCCTGCGGGCCCGCTTCCCGCCGGTGCCCGGGTTCTGGCCGTGGGGATGGGAGAGTTCCCCGACGTCACGTTCACGACGCGCGAGCACATCGCCACGGTGTTCGAGCCGGGCGGCGCGGGCACCGCGTTCGCGGGTATCGGTTCCGCCGACGTCCATAACCGGGCGCCGCGCGAGCTCCCGCTCGTCACGGGCGGCGCGCGGGTCCTCGGCGACGGCGCGCTGGCGGAGACGCCCGACGGCGCCGCCGTCTTGTGCGCGCTCGATCCCTGGTTCTACGCGGCGCCGACCCAGCTCGGCCTCAGACGCACCTTCCGCCGCTCGGCGTATCTGGTGAACCGGCTGCTCGCGAATCTCGGCGGCGCGGGCCCGACCCCGCTGCCGGAGCGCTTCGCCTCACCCGCGACCGCATCGGACCGGCGCTGGCTGGAGGGCCTGTACCTCGACGCTCCGATCGAGTGGGACGACCCCTACCGATTCTTCAGGTGGTAGCGCGCAGGAGCGCGCTCGGCAGCGGAACGGATTCGTTGACCGCTCGCCGGAGCTCGCTTCAGCCGGGATTCCCGGCTCTCCCAAAGTCGTCCTGGGAGCGCTCGATGTCGTCCTCGCCGAAGTAGTCCCCGGTCTGCACCTCGACGAAGACGAGGGGCTCTGTCCCGGGATTGGCCACCCGGTGCCAGGCCGCACGGGGAATGTCGATGGCCGAGCCAGCCGCCACCCGGACCTCCCGGCCGTCGAGCGTCACGAGCGCTTCGCCCGCCACGACGTACCAGTGCTCCTGGCGTCGGCGGTGGCGCTGGTAAGACAGGCGCTTGCCGGGATCCACCACGATCCGCTTCACTTTGTGGGTCGCCTCGTCGGCGAGCACGACAAAGTGTCCCCAGGGGCGACGGCCGTCATCGACGGGCGGAGGCATGCGTCCATCATAATGGAAGGATGAGGCAAGCTCGGCTCCGTACGCTGGCCGTCGAGGGACCCCGCCACCCCCAGGCGCCGCCGCGGGCGGGCGCGATCCGCTTGCTGACTGGGAACATCCACCGGGGCGTGGGGGGCGTGGACCGGCGCGACGATCCCTGGCGCGTGGGAGTGGTGATTCAGCATCACGACCCGGACATCGTCCTCCTTCAAGAAGTCGCCGAGGGCGTGCCGCGCGCCCGCCGGGACCGGCAGACGGAGATGTTCGGGGAGGCACTGGGCTACCCGCATTGCGTGTTCTCGCCGGAGGTCTCCCTGCGGCGCGGGCGCTGGGGCAACGCGATCCTCTCCCGCTACCCGATCGCGCGCACGGCGCACGTCGGGCTCTCCTTCCCGATGAAGAAGCGGCGCGGCGCCGTTATCGCGGACGTCGTGATCCGGGCGGGCGGGGAGCGTCATGTCCTGCACGTGGTCAATCTCCACCTGGGGTTGTCGGGGGTCGAGCGCCGCTGGCAGATCCGCCGGCTGCTGGCCGCGCCGCACCTGGCCGCGCTGAGCCCGCGGAGCCGGATCGTGATCGCGGGGGACCTGAACGACTGGGCGGGCGCGCTCGGCCGGCGCCGCGGGGCGCTTCGGGCGGCGGGCTTCCTCGCGGCGCGCGGCCTCCATCACGGCGCGATGCGCACCTTCCCCGCGCGTTTTCCGGTGGCGCAGCTCGACCGGGTCTTCCTCGCGGGCGCGATGGTCTGCCGCGCCGCGTACCGGTCGCGGTTCGGCCTGGCGCGGCGGGCGTCCGACCACCTGCCGCTCGTCGTGGACCTCGACCTCAGGCGCGTCTGATGCTGCGCACGCGGCTGCGGTGGCGGCGGGAGGCCAGGCGGTTTCCCGTCACCGGGGGCAACGCGTTCGCCCTGCTCGCCGGCGGCCCCGCGTTCTACCGCGCGCTTCGGACGGCGATGGCCGGCGCGCGCCGCGAGATCCTGCTCCAGTCCTACGTCTGGGCGAACGACCGCACCGGGCGGGCGTTCCTGGACGCGGCGGCCGCCGCGGCGCGCCGCGGGGTCGCCGTGCGGGTGATCCTGGACGGCGTCGGTGGATACGGGATCCGCCACGAGGCGCAACGCCGGCTGCGCGCGGCCGGCGGCGACGCCGGCATCTACAACCCGGTGCGGCTGCCGCCCGCCCACCGCCGCTGGTATCGCCGCAACCACCGCAAGCTCGCGGTGATCGACGGTGCGACCGGCTTCATCGGCGGGTTCGGGTTCTGGAACGCGTGGGCGGCGAATCCGCCCCGGGGCCGGTGGGACGTGGGGGCCCGCGTGCGCGGTCCGGTCGCGGCGCAGTTCCGGAGCATGTTCGCGCACGACTGGCGGCTGTGCGGGCGACCGGCCCTGCCCGATCCGTCGCACAGGATCCCGCTGCATCCGCGCGGACAGCGGCTGCGGCTGCTCCCGTCCCTCGCCGGGCGGCACCGCCTGCTCGCGGCGCTGCGCCGGGAGCTGCACGCGGCGCGCGACCGCGCCTTCCTGTGCACGACCTATTTCATCCCGGATATCCTGCTGCGGCGGGCGCTGCGCATGGCAGCTCGGCGCGGGGTGGACGTCCGGCTCCTGCTGCCGACGCCGCGGCACGAGGGGTTCACCTTCCGCTTCGCCGGGCGGCGGCACTACGGGGCGCTCCTCGTCGCGGGCGTGCGGATCTTCGAGTACATGCCCTCGTTTCTGCACGCCAAGTACGCGGCCGTGGACGGCCGGTGGGGCTTCGTGGGCTCGTCGAACCTCGACAATTGGAGCGGGCGGTTCAACATGGAAGCGGACCTGGAGCTGTGCTCTTCCCGGCCGGTGCGAGTGCTGGAGGGGCGCTTCCTCGCCGATCTCCGGTCCGCGCGGGAGATCAGCCTCGCGCGCTGGATGCGGCGCCCTGTCTGGATTCGGACGCTGGAGCGCGCGTTCGGCTGGGTGGACCCGCTGCTCTGACTACTTGATCCCGGCGGAGCGCGCGAAGTCGAGAATGAGCCGCTCCAGCGGGCGCGTGAGGGCGGGGGAGTTCGCGTCGCCCGCGCCCACGTGATGCGGGGCCCGTGAAAAGTTCACGAGGTGCTTGACCGGGGAGCCGATCTCCTCGAACTTCTTCCGGATGCGGCCGAGGTCCAGGATGGTGTCGTGCTCGGTGTAGATCATCAGCGTGGGGACACGGAGCGGCGCGACGTCGAGCCGCCACCCGTACTCGGCCAGCGCCTCCATCGGCACGAGGCCCTCGGAGCGGTACGAGGTCGTCCACCAGCGCGCCTCGAGCTGGTTCTTGGGCCGGAAGCCGGTGTGCCGTCCCACCACGGCCCGCGCGATCCAGCGTCCCCCGGGCAACCGAAGTAACCGGGCTCGGGCGTCGGCGACACCGATATTCGGCGAGAGCAGGACGAGCAGGTCCACGTCGTTTCGGGTCAGCGCCAGCCACAGCGCCAGCGGGACCCCCGTCGAGCAGGCGACGAGCACGAGGCGCCGGCCGACGCGCGCGCCGACCTCCGCGGCCTCGTTCGCGTCCCGGAACCAATCATCCGCGGTGACGGTCGCGAACCCCTCCCCGTCCTGGCCGTGCGCGGTGAGGCGCGGGTAGAAGACATTGGCGCGCCAGTCGCGCGCCAGGAGGTCGCAGAGCGGGTGGAGTTCCCGCCGGGTGGCGGAAAACCCGTGCAGGTACACGATGGCGCGCGGCGTCGGCCGCTTGCGGGCGGGATCGTGCCAGCGGATGACCGCTTGCGTGCCCGGGACGAGGCCGGGGACGCGGTGCTCGCGCTCCGCGAGCCAGCGGTCCAGGTCGTGCGGGAGCTTGAGAGATCGGAAGAG
>CAYHEI010000113.1:0-8194 GCA_964355385.1 uncultured bacterium
GACGCTCCCGGCACCGCCGCCGCCGCGACCGCCCTGCCGCCCGACAATGCCAGGAGGCTTCCCAGGACGATCGCGCGCCCGGCTCGTGAACTCCCGCGCCTCACCGCTCGGCGAAGATCAAGCTCTACCCGCCCAGTATCCGGGACGGCGCTTGAGATTCATGACTGCCAGGATCCTGATCTCCTCCGCCTTGATCGCGTAGAGGAGGCCGTACGGAAAGCGGTGGCACAACCGACGGCGGATGTCACCAAGGATGGTCGGGCTCGCCTCAGGATGGTCTAGGATCATGGCCGTCGCCCTCTCAATTTCGGCGATGAACGCCGATCCGAGTCCCGATCGCTCGCGCTCGTAGTACCGGGCCGCGTCGTTGAGCTCCCGCTCCGCCAACTCATTGAAGCTGGCGTGCACGTGCTATAGCCGGGACCGGGCCTCGCGCACCACGGCATCCGCCGGGCGGCTGGATAGCTTTCCGGCATCCAGTGCCTGCGCTCGCGCTTGTGCCTCTTCGGCCCAAAGGCGAGCATTCTCCTCCGAAGAGAGCGACTCGAGACTCTCCAACAGCCGACCGGCCAATCTCGCTCGATCCCTGGGGTCGAGCTTCAGAACCTCCGCCTCGAATTCCTCGATGCTCATATCATTATCATCTTACGACACCCCGAGCCCATCCGCTTGCTGTCCTTCCCGACTCAGCCGCGGCGCACCGCATGCCGGAGCAGGGCGGCGAAGTAGCGCCGGTCGATGTCGGAGGGCTTGAAGACCCGAAGATGGCGGACGTACTTCCCCCCGCCATGGAGCAACTTCTTCGGGTCCTTGAGCCGGGAGCCCGCGACGAAGCCGAACTGCACGTACTCCGGCCCCGAGTAGACATACGAGACGAACGCCTTGCCCTTCAGCCAGCAGCCGTTGCCCCACTTCACGGACTCCGTGAGCTTCGGCTCCACCCGCTTCACGAACCGCCGGAGGGCGCGGATGATCCTCTGATGCGCCGGCTTCTGGCCGGCCAGGTACTTGTCGAACGAGGCGTACGCTTTCATGGGCATCGCGTCCATGGTAGGCCCCCGCCGCGCCCCGGAGCAAGCCGGCGAACGTGGAACCGGAAGGTCTACGTCAAGGTGACATGATCAGGATGTTGGTCCCAGACCAGAGAGCTTGTAGAAGCAAGCTCTCGTTCGCCACGCAGCAACAAGACACCACCAGCGGACCAGCTTCATCTTCGGTGCGACCCACGCTAGCCTTGGCCCAGACACCGACCTATTTCCGCGCAAAGAGCGCGTCGACATCACGGCGAAGCTCACCCGCGAGGCGGGCGTAGCCGGGAGCGAGGGGGTGGCTGGCGTCGGCGTACTCGGCGGTCGGCAGATGCGGCGGCGCAGAGAAGGGGATGCCGTTCGACGTGAGCCAGGCCTTGATCCCGGCGAGGTTGCGGGCGTAGGCCGGGCGGCTTGAGGGAAGGATCATGTGCTCGTTGAAAGGGCCCAGCAGGACGAAGACGTGATTGCCGCGCTCCTTGAGAAGACCAACAACCCGCTGAAATGAGCGCCACTGAAACGACGCGTCCAGCCTGACCCACGGGAAGTCCTGAGCGGTGCTGCCGGCCTCGGTCCAGGGAATCGGGCGGTGCCGCAGCCCTTCGACTCGCCCTTCGGCTCGCAAGGCTCGCTCAGGGCTGAAAGCTCCGCTCATAACTCCCAGTGGGTTCTCGTAAGGATGCTCGATGGTCCAACTCGGGATGTCGGTCATGCCGAAATAGGCCTGCTGGAGGTGCCGGGACCAGCCGTCCACGGCGAGGCGGCGGCCGACCGCGATGCCGATGCGGCGGGACGAGTCCTCCCGGTACTCGGGAACGCGCGGGAAGAATTGGGGGACCAACTCGGGGTGGTTGAAATGGACGGGCTCGGCGGCAGTGAGGTCCTGCTTGGGCGAACTCAGCCAGAGCGGGTTGCAGTGCAGCAGCACGCGGGCGCCGGCGACGCCGCGGGCATGATAGCGAAGGAGACCTTCCATCGCGGCGGGGTGCAGGCCGTCCAGCCCGAGATTCTCGAATCGCGCCTCCCCCGCCTGCACGTTCAGGAAGTGGCAGAGCGTCCGCTCGCGCGGAACGTACTGGCCCCAGACCATGGAATCGCCGATGACCAGGACCCGGCCGCGCGCGACCGCCCGCGCGGCGAGACGGCCGTACAGCCGATAATCGCCGCTCACGTCGAAGGCGATGCGCTCATCCGGGCCGTCCGGGAGAGCCTCGAAGTGGTCCCAGAGGCGGGGCGCCGCCGTGCCGAACAGCGCGGACGCGGCCAGGAGGCCCAGCCACTGGCGACCGGAGAGCAGCAGGCCGTGAGACGATCTGCTCTGCGGCTTCATCAAAACTGGAAGTAAAGAAAGGCGCGGGTGGCGGGAGCCGCGACCACCCAGAGCCAGCAGATCATGGCAAGAGCGGAGGCGAAGCGGAGCGCTGGACGCTCCAGCAGCCGGCGGGTCGCGCCGCCGCGGTCGTAGAGGTCCTCGTAGAGCCACATCACCACGATCAGGCCGAACATGAGCAGGGGGGCGCCGGGGTCGCTCCACTCCCAGTGCCGCAGGCGCGTCATGATGACGCGCGCGTCGGCGAAGCTGCCTGCGCGGAAGAAGATCCAGGCGAATGTCACGAAGGCGAAGACCCCCGCCTGCTTCGCGAGCCGGGGGATCCGCTGGGCGTAGAACGCGGTCTGTTCGAGCTCCCGGGTCAGCACGCGGCCCAGCGCGTGCAAGACGCCCCAGATCACGAAGGTCCACGCCGCCCCGTGCCAGATGCCCGAGAGGAGCATGGTGACGAACATGTTCCGGTAGGTGGCGAACGTCCCGTGCCGGTTGCCGCCGAGCGGGAAGTAGACGTAGTCCTTGAACCAGGTGGAGAGGCTGATGTGCCACCGGTTCCAGAAATCCCCGAGCCCCCGGGCGACGTACGGATTGTTGAAGTTGAGCATCAGCCGGAAGCCCATGAGCTGGGCCGTACCGCGCGCCATGTCGGTGTACCCGCTGAAGTCGAAGTAGATCTGCCAGCCGAACGCGACCGTCGCGAGCACGAGCGCGGGCGCCTGGAAGTCGCCGGGCGACGCGTAGACCTTGTCCACGTAGAGGGCCAGGTAGTCCGCCAGGGCCATCTTCTTGAAGAGGCCGACCAGGAAGTGCGAGAGCCCCTCGGTGATGTCCGCGCGGCCGATCTTCCGCTTCCCGTACAACTGCGGGAGGAGGTTGCGCGCGCGCTCGATCGGGCCGGCGACGAGCTGGGGGAAGAGCGAGACGAACGTCGCGAACCGGATCAGGCTGCGCTCGGTCTTGATGTCGCCCCGGTACGCGTCGATGGTGTAGCTCATCGACTGGAAGGTGAAGAAGGAGATGCCCACTGGGAGCAGGATGTCCGGCTCGGGCAGGTGGAGCGCGCCGATGTGGGTCAGGACCACGTTCAGGTTCCGGGTCACGAATCCCGCGTACTTGAAGAAGCCCAGCAGCCCGAGGTTGCTGATGAGGCTCAGGACGATCCAGGGCTTCTTGAACCGGGTGCGCTCCATGCGCAGGACGACCCAATAGTCGAACGACGTGGTCGCCGCGATCAGGAACAGGTAGAGGGGGTTCCACCAGCCATAGAAGACGTAGGACGCGAGCAAGAGCCATGGATTCATGAACCGGGTCCCGCGCGTCAGGAGGTAGACCGGATACACGATCAGGAAGAACACCACGAAGGTCCAGGTGTGGAAAAGCACCTACGGGCTCCAGTCGGGAAGCGAGTTGGAGCCCTCGTGCGTGAGCTGCGTGAACGCGTCGTCGTCGCCGTCCGCCTTCTTGACGCAGACTTGCCATGGTCCCTCGGGCCTCGGGGCGCGCGCGAAGACGATCCGCGCGCCGTCGGGGGAAAACCGGGGATCATGCTGGATGTCCGCGCCGAAGGTGAGTTGCTCCCAGCCCGCGCCGTCGACCCCGACGCGACAGACATGGCCACCGGTCGTCTGGCAGAGCAGCGACGTTCCGTCCTTGGACCAGCGGGGCGTGCAGGCGGCCTCCGGGATGCCGAGCGGACCAGTCGCCGCGCCGTCCAGCGCGAGCAGGTAGATTCCGATCGTCCCGGTATGGCGGCTGGCCAGCGCGACCCGCTTGCCGTCCGGCGCCCAGGCCGGGGTGCCGCAGCGCTCCCACTCCGGCGGCGTCACTTGACGCTCCGCGCCCGTGCCCAAGACACGTACCCACGCCTGGTTGTCCCGGATGAAGATTATCGAGCCGCCGTCGGGCGACCAGTCCGGCTGGCTGCCGCCGGTGATGCTACGGGAGGCGGAGCCGTCGCGATTCATCATCCACACCTGGGGGAAACCGTCTCGCAACGACGTATAGAGGATGGACTGCCCGTCCGGCGAGAACCGGGGATCGGCGTCGGGAAAGGCATCCTTCGTGAGCGGCCGCTGATGAGCGCCGTCCGCGTCCATCGCCCATATGCCCAGCGAACCGGCGCGATCGCTGACGAAAATAATCGTTTCTGGCATCTCTCTCTTCGCAGCAGAGGGGGTCCGGCACCGGACGGATGAAGTGGGCGGCAGGACCCGGCGAACCCTCCGGAATCCGTAGCTGTCGTAGCCGAAGCAGGCGTCGGTGTAGGCCGGGAACTCCTTCATACGGTACGCCGCACGGCACATCTCCGCCGGGGAGTCCCACGCACCGCCGCGCAACACGCGCTGCGTCCCGGATGAAGGCCCGCGCGGGTCCGCGGGGGGGCTCGTCGTGTAGGCGTTCGCGGCATAGAAATCGTTGCACCACTCCCACACGTTGCCCTGCATGTCGTAGAGCCCCCAGGGGGTGACTCCTTTCCCGCCCACAGGGTGGGTTCTTCCCCCCGAGTTCCCCTTGAACCAGGCATGATCGCGCAGGGCCGCGGGATCGTCCCCGAATCCCCACCGGCCCGTCCGGCCCGACCGGCACGCGTACTCCCACTCCGCTTCGGTCGGCAGCCGGTAGCCGTCGGCGGCGAAATCGCAGGCCCAGGTCGTGAGATTGTAGCAGGGGGTGAGGTGGTCGAGCGCCGAGCAGGCGTTGCAGAACCTGACCGCGTCGGTCCACTGGATCTGCTCCGCCGGCAGGTCGCCGCCCCGGTGCTTCGCGGGATTCACGCCGGTCACCCGCTCGTAGAACCTCTGGGTCACGGGCATGCGATCCATCATGAACGGCGTGATCGTCACCTGATGCCGGGCCTCGTCGGCGCGGCCGCGCGCGTCACCCATCGTGAACGTCCCGCCATGCACGAGCGCCATGGCGAGAAGGGCTTCCTTCAGTGGCGCGCCCCCTCGTGGCCGGCCGGGTTCCGCAGCACCACCTGGACCTTCGCGCGGATCTCCTCCGCGAGCGGCGCGACCGCCGGGGCGGCCGCCATCAGCACCCCCGCGCGCTGCCGCATGTTCTTGAGCAGCCAGCGGCACTCCCCGGCAAGCTCGTCCTGGTTGCTGCCGACTTCCACCAGCGCCTCCGCCCAGGCCTTGCACTTATCCTTGGCGCCCGGACTCTCGTCGACCATGATGCGCTCGCGGAAGTCTTCGTTCATCTTCGCCACGTCGTCCGGCGTCTTGATCTTCTCGCGCCGGGCCTCGTAGCGGGTGTCGATCTCCTTGAGGAAGCGGTCCATCTCATCCAGGAATGCGCCCGCCTCCGGATGCGCCGCGCGTCGCTCCTCCAGCTCCTTCGCCAACTGATGGGAGAAGTCCCGGTAGCTCTCGATCCGCGAACGGATGTATTTCACGAAGACCAGGACCTTGTCCAGGGTCTCCTGAATCTCGGCACGCTTCTCGCGCTGCCGCCCCTTTTCGAAGATCGGGTTGAGGGTGTCCCGCGTCCCGCACGTGGCCATGCCCTTCCAGGAGCCCGCCTGCCCTTCCACGTCCAGGATGTAGGCGCAGGGCCCCATGCCGAGCGTCGCGCGCACCACATCCACCACGGTGTAGGAGTCAACGGGGGTCTTCTCCATGCGGTTGATCGGGTAAACGAGCGCGGGCCCGCGAAAGGTGTGATCCGCCGAGAGCTCGTCGCCTTGCTCGAGCGGCTGGACGAATCCGCGGCCGCGCGCGTCGGACCAGCACGGGTAGGGAAACTCCCCCAGCACCGTCGTCCAGCGCTTCCGGTCGGCCTCCAGCTCGTCGTCCCCGTACCCCAGCCAGCCGGGCTTGACGTACCCCTTCCCCTTCTTCCGTGGCACGAGCATCTCCCAGCTGTCGGTCAGTCCGTTGACGCGCGTGAAGTTCACCCTCCACTGCGCCGTGAAGGGCATGGTCCAGCCCAGGTTGACGATCTTCCCCGCGCTCTTCCCGTCCACGTCGAACGCGTGCCAGATTCCGCGCCCTTCGAGCAGGGTCACCCAGACCTTCCCGCCCGTCCCGAACGAGATGTCCGAGCCCGTCACGCGCCGGTTGCTCCCCGCGCCCTCCAGGCTGACGCGCGCTTCCTGGTCTCGTTTCTCGAAGACGACCTGCACGATGGAGTTCCCGTCCCCGGTCAGGTGTAACAAGAAGTTCTCGCTGGGCACTTCCGCCCAATCGCCCGAGGTCGTCCTCGCGTCGAGCACGATGTCGTCCGCGAAGAAGTCCGGCACGACGGCGAAGCGCCCCGGCGCCTCCACCCGAAGCCGGGCCGCTCCGGCCCCCGGCTCCACGAGCAGAACCGGTTCGCGGCGTTTGAGCGTGAAGCGCGCGGTCACCGCCGCGCCCCCGGCGGCCTGCCAGGTGGTCTCCACAACCGAAGCCCCCGCCGGGCTCGTCGCCGAGTTCGCGGACACGAGCGCCAGGCCGGTGGACCCGGAGGCGGCCGCGACCCTGAGTCGGGCGCGCAGGAGATCGCCGCCCTTCCCCTTGGCGTACCACTCGACCGCCGGCGCTCCCCGGTGGAAGACGGCGCGAACCCGGCCGTTGTCGAGCACGGCGGCGCGCGGGACCGCCCCCGCGCTGGAGGACGCCAGAAACAACGCGCCAACCGCCGCGGTCCGTCCGCCGATCACGCGGTCTTCCGCACCCGTTCGACGGACTCAATCACCGCGGCGGCGATGTACTCGTTCTGTTCGTCGGTCATCAACGGATGAATCGAGGGACAGAACAGCCGCGCGCCGATCTCCTCCGACAGCGGCAGGCGCTGCCCGGGGGTCCGCGCCCGGATGAACGCGCTGCCCTGATAGGTGGGCGGGTTGCAGATGGCGCACGCGACGCCGTACCGCTCCCGCAGCACACGGACCACGGCGTCCCGCCGCTTCCCCGCCCACGCGCGCGGCACCAGGAGCGTGTACAGGTAATACGTGTGCGCGAATCCGGGCGGCGCGGAGGGCAGGGTCAGCTCAGGCGCGCCGGCCAAGAGCGCCGAGCGGCGCCGGGCCAGCCGCACGCGGCGGGCGATCATCGCGTCGAGGCGCCGTAGCTGGACGAGGCCGACGGCAGCTTGAACGCGCGTGAGCTTGTAGCTCGAGCCCCACTCGCGGTCCCCGCCCCACTGGATGATGCGGCGCAGGCGGGCCGCCACCGAGGGGCTGTCGGTCGTCACCATCCCGCCCTCGCCGAGCGTCGTCATCAGCTTCATCGTGTGAAAGCTGAACACGGTCATCCACCCCTTCTTGCCGATCTTGGCGCCCTCCGCGCCCCCGCCGCAGGCCCGCGCCGCGTCGCCGATCACCCGGATCGGCTCGCGTCCCGCGCGCGAGTAGCGACGGGCGATCCGCAGGAGCGCGTTCATCGGCGCGGCCAGCCCGTTCATGTGCACCGGGAGAATCGCCCGGGTCCGCCGCGTGATCCGCCGTTCCACGTCCCGGGGATCGAGGTTGAGGGTGCGCGGATCGATCTCGCAGAAGACCAGCGAGCCACCCTGCCCCAGCACGGCGAGGTGCGAGGCCTTGAAGTTGACCGCGGGGCAGATCACCTCGTCGCCTTGCTTGAGATCGAGGCAGCGCATCGCCAGGTCCAGCCCGATGCTGGCCGTCGCGACGGACACCGCGTGCCGCGTTCCGCAATAGCGTGCGAACGCCGTCTCGAAGTCAGCGATCTCCTTCACCATGAAGCCGAAACCGACGTGCCAGTCCATCGACTTCCGGATCGTCCGCACGGTCGCCCTGATCTCCTGCTCGGTGTACCAGCCCCCCAGGAACGGCTCGCCTGCCGGGAGCTTCTTCGCCCGCCCCCGGCCGAGGATCAGCTTACGGCGCGCGGCC
>CAYHEI010000114.1:0-1581 GCA_964355385.1 uncultured bacterium
GGGCCCGGCCTACGACCGCGACCTGCCTCCGGCGCGCGCCACCGTGCTCAGCGCGAGCGCGCGGACGCTGGGCGTGGGCTCCGCGAGCTGCGGGCCGCGCCCGCTCGACGCCTACATCGTCCGGAGCGAGCCCGTCCGGCTGTCGTTCGCGCTACGGCTGACGAGCCGCTTCCCGGCGGATCCGGCGGCGCTGGCGCGCTTCGCGCCGCCCGCCCGGCCGCTGCCCCCGCTCGCGGAATCCGGTGGCGCCGCGGAAGACGGGATGGTGGAGCCGTGGACGGTCGCGGGAGCCGGAGGGCCGCCGCTGGCGGGCTGGTTCGCGCGTCCCCGGCAGCCGGAGGGCTGGAAGGCGCTGCGGGCGAGCAGCTTCCAGCCGGGCGAGGGCGAGCCCGACCACGCGGTCGACGGCGATCCGCAGACGTTCTGGCACACGCGCTGGAGCCCCGACGCGCCGGCGCACCCGCACGAGCTGGTGATCGACATGGGGAAGACCGCGACGCTGCGGGGCGTCCGTTACCGGGGGCGGGAGTGGAACGCCAACGGCCGGGTGGCTGAGTACCGGATTCACGTGTCCGCGACCCCGGACACGCCGGGCGAGGCAGTCGCGACGGGGCGGCTCGGAAACCATTCGGAGCCGCAAGACATCCGGTTCGACCGGCCGGCGACCGGCCGCTATCTCACCTTCGTCGCCCTGTCCGAGGTCGACGGGAAGCCGTACACCTCGATCGCGGAGCTGGAGCCGCTCGGGGACTCGTGACCGCCGCGGGGCGAGTGACGCGCGTCGCGGCGATCCTGCGCCGCGCGGTCCCCAAGCTGGCCGAGCCGGCCGTCGGGCGCATCAAGCGGGAGACCCGCGACCCCTACCGCATCTTGGTGTCGTGCGTGGTCTCGTTGCGGACGAAGGACGAGGTGACGGACGTCGCCTCGCGCCGGCTCTTCGCGCTCGCGCGCACCCCGCGCGTCATGGCGCGCCTGCCCGCCGCCCGGATCGCCCGGACGATCTATCCGGCCGGGTTCTACCGCACCAAGGCCCGGCAGATCCGGGCGCTGTCGCGGATCCTGCTTGCCCGGCACCGGGGCCGGGTTCCCGCCGATAGGGCGGCGCTCATGGCGCTGCCTGGGGTGGGGATCAAGACCACGAACCTCGTGCTGGGCGAAGGATTCGGCATCCCGGCCATCTGCGTGGACATCCACGTGCACCGCATCTCGAACCGGCTGGGGCTGATCCGCACCCGGACGCCGGAAGAAAGCGAAGTCGCATTGCGGCGGCTCCTGCCGCGCCGCCTCTGGATCGAATGGAACCGCTGGCTGGTGCCCTTCGGCCGGGCGGTCTGCCAGCCGGTGTCGCCCTGGTGCTCGAAGTGCCCGCTCGCGCGCTGCTGCCCGCGCCGGGGTGTCACCCGGAAGCGCTGAGGCGGGCGAATTGTGCGGCGCCGCCTCGAATGGAGGGGGTCAGCGATGGAGGGGGTCAGGGGGGGGGGTGGGGGAGGGGGGGGGGCCGTGGGGGGCTGGCCCCCCCCCCCCCCCCAGCGATGGGGGGGGGGGGGGGGGGGCGCCCCCCGGCGGGGGGAGGGGCGGGGG
>CAYHEI010000114.1:1591-8181 GCA_964355385.1 uncultured bacterium
CGGATTTGTGTGTCCCGCCCACTCCCCCCACCCCCCCCCCCACCCCCAACGCGTCAATGCGTTTACGGCGCGAGCTGGAATAACACGTCGGTCCTGACCTTGGCTGGATCGTCGGACCAGTGGCCGTACAGCTCCCAATGGAGGCTGGTTGTGGACAGGCCTTCCGCCTTGCACCACTCCGCCAGCGCCCGGTAGGCCTCGCCGAGCCTCGCGTAGTCCCCGTAGTGCGCGGTGGTCGCGGCGCGGCAAGCGGGCAGCGCCGAGGCCACGACGCGGCCCGAGGCGGCGAACGGAGCCTGCACCTGGATGCCAACCTCGAGGTCGAGCATGCCGGGTTCGGCGCCGGGACGGTAGAGCGCGATCATCAGGCCGTTGATCGTGATGTCGGGCCGGCTCGCCGCGTGGCTGTAGGCTTCGCCGCAGTAGGCGGGCACCTTGGCCGGGAGCTCGGCCGGCGTCGCACGGTCCTTGATGACCGCCAGCGGCTGCAGCGCGAGCGAGACGACGGAGCAGGTGTAGGCCGTCAGGCCACTCCCAGGCAGGCCGCGGCGAACCGCTTCATGCCTTCGTCGTACAAGGCCGCTCGCCGCCGATCCGGTCGCACCACCCGGCCCAACCGGACCATCCGCCGGGAGGCTTCCGCGAGTGAGGGGAAGCGACCGGTGGCGACAAGCGCCACCATGGCGGTTCCCACCAGGGAGGGATGGGGCGTCTCCGTCAGTTGGACGGGCGCATTCAGGACGTCGGCGAGCGTCTGGACCCAAAGCCGGGAGTTCGTCCCCCCGCCGCCCGCTCGCACCGCGTGCACGCGCATGCCGTGCTCGCGCATGAGGTCGCCCACCATGCGGAGCTTGTAGCAGATCCCCTCCGTCGCGGCGCGCGCGAGGTGGCCGGCGCCGTGCCGCTCGCGCAGCCGGAGGAACGCGCCGGCCGCGTCGCCGCCGATGCGCGGATCGCGGTCGCCCGTGAGGAAGGGGAGGCCCAGCGCGCCGTCCGCGCCCGGGGGAACGCGCGCGGCCAGCGCGTCGAGCGCCCGCTCGTCCTGGAGGCCGAACAGCCGGACCAGCCAGGCCCGCACGTTCCCCGCGTTGTTGACCCCGGCGCCGCCGAGCCAAAGGCCCCGGATCAGGTGGTACGTCTGGAGGCGCATCCAGCGGGTGCGGTCGAGGGCGGGGCGGCGGATCACCGTGCGGTACATGGCCGACGTGCCGAGGTTGATCGCGCCCACGCCGGGCGTCATCCCCCCGATCCCGAGCAGCGTGGCGGCGGCGTCGTAGACGCCGGGGACCAGCACCGCGCTCGCGGGCAGGCCCGTTTCGCGGCGGGCTTTCGCGTCGAGCGGCCCCAGGACGCGCTCGGCCGGGACGACGGCCGGGAGCCGGCGCGCGTCGAGGCCGAGGACGCGCAGCGCATAGGGGTCCCATTCCCCCGTGCGCAGGCCGAGTAGCTGGGTCGCGGAGCTGACCGAGGGTTCGGTGACGAGCCGGCCGGCGAGGCGCGAGAGGACCCAGTCCTTGCCGCCGAGGAACGTGGTGGTGCGGCGGAAGACCGCGGGGCGGCGCGTCTTCAGCCACCACGCCTTGGCGAGGGGGTACTGCGCGACCGGAGGACAGCCGGTGCGCCGGTAGAGGCGGCGCATGTCGCAGCGCCGCGTCAGCGTCCCGAAGCTCTCCTGGGAGCGGCCGTCGAGCAGGGTCATGATGCCCGTGAGCGGGCGGCCCCGGGCGTCGAGCGCCATGAGGCTGAGCTGGTAGCCCGCCAGCGTCACGGCGGACACGCGCTCCCGCAGCCGCGCCGGTAGCGAGCGGCACAGCGCCGCGAACGTCCGCCAGAGCGCCTCGGGATCGTGTTCCGCCGCGCCGGGTTCCGGGCGGAGGATGGGATTGACGGCCTCGCGCGACGCGAGGACGGCGCCGCGGTCGTTCACCACCGCGACCTTGGTCGCGGTGGTTCCCGGGTCAGCCGCGAGGATCAGGTCCACGAGGGAAGTCGGAGGGCGGGAGAGGACCAGACTTCGGGATTGATCAGGCCGGTCGGCTTGCGGTGGGCCCGGAAGACGCGCTCCACGGCGGAGACGACCGATTCGCCCATCGCCTCCAGCGATTCTTCCGTGTAGGCGCCGATGTGCGGGACGAGCAGGACCTCCGGCCGCCCGACCAGCGGGTGGCCGCGCAGTGCCGGCTCCCGGGCCACGACGTCGGCCGCGTAGGCGGACACCCGGCCGCTCCGCAGCGCGCCGACGAGCGCACGCTCGTCCACCAGCTCGCCCCGGGAGGGATTGACGATGACGACTCCCCGCCGCATGCGCCGGAAGGCGGCGGCGTTCAGGAGGCGACGGCGGCCGGGAGTGAGCGAGGCGTGCAACGAGATGACGGCGGCCTGCGCGAGCAGGGCTCGCAGCGCGGCGCGCCGGGCGCCGGCCCGGGACATCCGCGCCGCGGAGACCCCGGGATCGCAGCCCAGCACGCGGGCGCCGAAGCCACGGGAGAGGATTTCCGCCACGCGGCTGCCGATGTTGCCGAGGCCTATCAGCCCGCCCGTCCGGCCGCGCAGCTCGCGGCCGACGAACTGGGCGCGCTCCCGCCAGCGGCCCGCGCGCACCGCCGCGTTCGCCTGAGGCAGGCGGCGCAGTGCGGCCAGCAGGAGCGCGAGCGTGTGCTCGGCCATCGCTTCGCGTTCGACCGGGCCGGACACTTTCGTCACCAGGACACCCGCCCGCGTCGCGGCGGCGATGTCCACGTTGTTGAAGCCGATCCCGTGCCGGGCCAGGAGGACGAGCCCGGGGGAGCGGCGGAAGTACTCGAAAGAAAAATCGGGCTGCACGCTGGCGATGACGGCGGCGCAGCCCGACGTGGCCTTGGCCAGGATCGCCGGTTCGACCCGCGGCGGGACCGCGACGCGGCGCACCTCGCCCAGGGCACGG
The DNA here is from genome assembly GCA_964355385.1 of uncultured bacterium. Taxonomy (GTDB): domain Bacteria; phylum Oederibacteriota; class CAKKQC01; order CAKKQC01; family CAKKQC01; genus CAYHEI01. Next base: position 4,515 of record CAYHEI010000114.1, read on the forward strand.
AGGCGCTTGAGATGGGAAGGGAACCGACGTCCGAAGCTGCTCGAATTCACGATGGCGATGCGCACTCGCCCTACTCCCACTGCGTGTGGAACGTCCCCTCGCGGTCGGTCCGCTCGTAGGTGTGGGCGCCGAAGTGGTCGCGCTGCGCCTGGATGAGGTTCGCGGGCAGCCGGGCCCGGCGGAAGCCGTCGTAATACGCGAGGGCGGAGCCCAGGCAGGGGACCGGGATGGCGGCGGCATTCGCGGCCCGGACGACGGCGCGCAGCGCGGGCACCTCGGCGCGGATGAGCCGCGCGAAGAGCGGCGACTCGAACAGGTGCCCGGGCTTGGCCGCGAGCGCCCGCTTGAGCGGCGTCAGGATCCGCGAGCGGATGATACACCCGCCCTTCCAGATGCGCGCGACCTCGGCCAGGTTCAGCCCGTAGCGCTTCTCGGCCGACGCGCGGGCCAGGAGGTGCATCCCCTGCGCGTACGCGATCAGGAAGGCGGCGTGCAGGCCGCTCTCCAGGCGTTTGAGGTCCGACGCGGAAGCCGCCCGGCCCCGCCGCTCCGGATCGCCGAGCCGCCGCGCGATCCGGACGCGGTCGGCCTTGTGGCCCGAGACGATCCGAGCATCCACCGCCGCGGTGATGGTGGGCACCGGAACGCCGAGGTCCAGCGCGGCCTGGGAGGTCCACTTGCCCGTGCCTTTCTGCTCGGCGCGATCCTGGATGAGGTCCACCAGCGGCCGGCCGGTTTCGGGATCGGTCTTCTTCAAGACGACGGCGGTGATCTCGACCAGATACCCGTTCAGCTTGTTTGTTCCTTGGTTCCAACGGAAGAAAATGCGCTGGGCTTCTGGCGTTGACAGGCCCCACCCGCGCTGCATCACGTCGAAGACCTCCGCGACAGTCTGCATCATCGCGTACTCGATGCCGTTGTGGACCATCTTCACGAAGTGCCCGGCCGAGCCCGCGCCGAGGTACGTGCAGCACGCGCCGTCCTCGGTGCGGGCGGCAATGGCCGTCAGCACGCGCGCGAGCTTGCCGTACGCGGCCCGCTCGCCGCCAGGCATGATCGAGGGCCCGTGCAGCGCCCCGTACTCGCCGCCGGAGATGCCGCAGCCCAGGTAGTCGAGCTTGCGAGCCTGCACCTCGGCCTGCCGCCGCTCGGTGTCGCGGAAATGCGAGTTGCCGCCGTCCATGACGACGTCCCCCCGCTCCAGGCGGGGCAGGATCGCGCGCAGCGTCTCGTCTACCGCCGCGCCCGCCTTGACCATGAGGATGATCCGGCGCGGACGCTGGAGCGACGCGACGAAGGAAGGAAGCGTGTACGCGGGCAGAACGCGCCGGCCGGCGCACTTCTGCCCGACGAACTCCCGCGTCCGCTCCGCGGTGCGGTTGAACACGGCCGTCGTGAACCCCCGGCTCTCGATATTGAGCGCCAGGTTCTGTCCCATCACCGCAAGCCCGATTATTCCCGCGTCAGCCTTGGCCTGCATTTATCGAGTAAACGCGTCGAAGGGTTTCAAGTTAGACGCCGGAGAAAGCACTGAAGCCGCCGTCGATCGGGACCACCGTGCCGGTGACGAACCGGGAGGCGTCGGACGCCAGCCACACGCACGCGCCCGCCAGGTCGGCGGGCTCGCCGAAGCGGCCTTGCGGCGTGTGCGCGACGATGGCCTTGCCCCGGTCGGTGAGTGTGCCATCGCTTGTCCACAAGAGGTACTTGTTCTGCGCGGTCGAGAAGAATCCCGGCGCGATGGCGTTGACGCGCAGCGCCTTGTCGTATTCCTGCGCGAGGTGGACCGCGAGCCAGCGCGTGAAGTTACTGACGCCGGCCTTGGCCGCGGCGTATCCCGCGATGCGCGTCAGCGGCCGGTCGGCCGCCATGGAGGTGATGTTGATGATCGACCCGCCGTGGCCGGCCATGGCGCACCCGAACACCTGGCTGGGCAGGATCGCCCCGGCGAACAAGTTGAGCGCGACAACCCGTTCCAGGCCCGCGAGCGGCAGGTCGAAGAACTTCTGCTCGGCCGAGGTCGTGGCGTCGGGCTGGTTGCCGCCCACCGCGTTGAGGAGGATGTCGGGACGGCCCAGGTCCTTCCCGATCGCCTCGGCGACCGCCGCGAGAGAGTTCCGGTCCATGGCGTCGGCCGTGTAGCTCCGCGCCTCCACCCCCTTGGCGCGGAGGGCGGTCGCGGCGGCCTCCGGATCGCGCCGGTCGATCAGCGCGAGACGGGCGCCCGCGTCGCCGAACGCCTCCGCGATCGCGGACGCCAGCACGCCGGTGCCGCCGACCACCACGGCCAGCCGGCCGGACAGGGAGAAGAGATCGAGCGAGGAGGCCATCTGAACGGCTATCATAACCGGAATGCCCAGAATAGTGGCGCGCGAAGGCGAATCTTCAACCTGGGGCTGGGTTGCGGGGCTGACGTATCTTTCCGCGATCCTGTGCGCCATCGGCATCGGTCGGCCGTCGCTCTACATCGACGAGGTGCATTCCTTCGAGTTCGCCGCGCTGCCGTCGGTTCCGCTCGTGCTCTTGAACGCCGCGGCGCGCGATGCCTACCCGCCGCTGTACTTCATCCTGCTCCATTGCTGGGCGCTGGTCGCGCAGGACGAGATCTGGCTGCGGATGTCCTCCGTGCTGTTCCACCTCGCGTCCATCCCCCTGATCTTCCTCGTCGGCCGCCGCCTGCTGGGAAGGGAGGCGGGTATCGTCGCGGCCGCGCTGCTCGCGTGCTCGCCCTTCCATCTCGGCTTCGCCCGCGAGCTGCGGATGTATTCCCTCGTCGGGTTTCTGTCGCTCCTTTCCATGGAGGGCCTGCTGGCCTGGCTGCAGGACCGGTCGCGGCGCGGCTGGTGGACGTGGGGTCTGGCCGGGCTCGCGCTGTTGTACACCCACTTCATGGGTGTGCTCCTCCTAGTCGCGCAGCTCGCGATCGTCGTGACCGGCGAGGAATGGAGACGACGGCGTGGTGACGTTCTGCGCTGGATGGCGCTGCTCATCATCGGGTTCCTGCCCTGGTCGCTCTTCTTCGTCAAGGCGTTCGTCGTGACGCACGGCTACGGCGGCGAAGCGCCGCTGCATCACCTGGTGTACGCCTTGCTGCGGGCGCTGACGGTCGGATTCGGCCAGGCGGATTGGCTGAATCAGTCCGGGCAAGTCCTGGCGGTCGTCATGCTCGTCGGGTTGTGGTCGCTGCCGAGCAGTCCGGCCCGGAATCCGCTGGCGTTGTGGGCGCTGGTGCCGCTGGCGCTGGAGCTCATCCTCACCGTCGCGGGCAAGCCGGTGTTCGCCGAGCGCACGCTGATCACGAGCACGCCGGCCTGGCTCCTCATCGCGGCCTGGATGATCACCGCGGCCTCGTCCCGGTGGATCAGGAGCGGGTTCGCCATCGCGGTGGGCCTGCTGGCGGGGATGAGCTACGCGCACCTCGTGGGCGGCCAGCTCCCCGCGTCGCCCGCGCACGGCGCCGCGCTCGCGGACGTCCTCAAGGACGCGCGGCCCGGGGATGCGATCGTCCACTCGAGCAACGTGACGTACCATCCCGTCCACTCGTACTACCTGCGCCGCGCGGCGGCGGACGGCGTCGTCCCCGACTTCTACCTCGAACCGGCCCCCGCGGTCGCGGGGGGAGGCGGGGGGGGGGGGGTACGGGCTCGATGGCGCGCGTGGCGGGACC
>CAYHEI010000115.1:0-8174 GCA_964355385.1 uncultured bacterium
TCCAGGCGCTTGATGTACAGCCGCGACGGCATGGACGCTATCTTACCGGACCCCACCCCCGCGTTCAGCCGTTCAGGCCGTGATCAGCTCCGCGCCGTCCACGCCGATGACGTTGCCGGTGAGCCAGTGGCAGCCGTCGGACGCGAGGGACACGACCGCGGAGCCGATATCCGCGGGCGTCGTGAGCCGGCCGAAGGGATTCCGGGCCTTCGCCGCGTCGGCCATCTTCGCGCTCTCCGGGATCTTGCGCAGCGCCGGGGTGTCGGTGACGCCCGCTCGGATCGCGTTGGCGGTCACGCCCAGGGGGGCGAGCTCCACCGCGAGCTGCCGCAGGTGCGACTCCATCGCGCACTTGGCGGCGGAGACGGCGCCGTAGCTGCGCCACGCCTTGACGTCCCCTTCGCTGGTCATGCCGAAGATCCGGCTGCCCTTTCCGATCAGCCCGGCCCGGACGAGGTCCTGCGTCCAGTACACGAGGCTGTGGGCCATGACGTCGAGCGTCATGTCCATGTCCTTGGGCGCGATCGCGTTCGCCGGGTCGGCCGCGATGAACGGCTTGAGCGTGCCGAAGGCCAGCGAGTGGAGGAGCACGCGGATCGGCTTCCCGCCCGTGGCGGTCTTCAGGAACGCGCACACCTCGGCGCGCGTTTCGGGCGCCGCGGCGTTTGCGTTGAAGTACTTCACCGTCGCGCCGTCATGCTCCATGTCCCGCACGAGCGCCTCGATGGCGGGCATCGCCTGCCGCCGGTCGAAGTGGACCCCGGCGATCGAGGAGCCCGCCTGGGCGAGCGCGCGGCTCACGCCCGCGCCCATGCCGCTGGAAGACCCCAGGATCAGGCTCCACTGCCCCGCGAATTGTTTGGAGACGGTCACTCCTCCGCCCCGCGGCGCAGGAAGAACGAGAACCAGCCGCGCCGCTTGCGGGGCGCCTCTTCGCGGGACGGTTCGGCCGCGGCGGCGGGCTGTGCCGGCAGCGGCCGGGCGGGATCGGGCTGGTGCCCGAAACGCTTCAGCGTGTGCCGCGCGGCGTCCTGCTCGGCGTCCTTCTTGGTGTGCCCGCGTCCGCGACCGTACACCTTGCCGTTCAGCTTCATCACGATCTCGAACGTCTTGTGATGCTCCGGCCCGTACGCCCGCACCACTTGGTAATGCGGGGAGGTGCGGAACTTCCGCTGCGCGAACTCCTGGAGCGTGCTCTTAAAGTCCTGCGCCACCAGGTCCTTCCCCAGTTCCGGCTGGAGGTTGCGGACGACGAACTTCGACGCTTCGGGAAACCCCTGGTCGAGAAAGAGCGCCCCCACGACCGCTTCGAAGGTGTTGGACACCAGCGAGGGGAGGTTGTGCGAACCCTGGTGGGACTCGCCGCGCCCCATGCGCAGGAACCGCCCGAGGTCCAGCCGCTGCGCGACACCCGCGAGCGTCTGCCGGCTGCCGAGCTGCGCCTTCATCTTGGAGAGATCGCCCTCGTCCATCGTCGGATTGGTCTGGTACAGGTGCTCGACCAGCGCGAGCCCCAGCACCGAGTCGCCCAGGAACTCCAGCCGCTCGTTGGACTCGTGCGTCCCGAGGTTCTGCTCGTGGACGAGCGAGCGATGCGCGAACGCGAGCTCGTAGTGCTCGAGGCGCTTCGCCTTGATGCCCAACTCCTTGCTCAAATACGTTTTCAGCTCTTCTCGGTAGTTTCCCATTTCCTCATCACCAGCACGGCGTTGTGCCCGCCGAACCCGAAGGAGTTCGACATGGCGTAAGTAAGGTGTTTCGTGACGGGCTGGTTCGGCACCACGTTGAGGTCGCACGCCTCGTCCGGCACCTCGTAGTTCGCCGTCGGCGGGACGACTCCCCGCACCAGCGCCAGGATGGCGACGATCGCCTCCACGGCGCCGGCCGCTCCCAGCATGTGTCCCGTCATGGACTTGGTGGACGACACGAGCACGTTCCGGGCGTGCTCCCCCAGCACGCGCTTGATCGCCACCGTCTCCGTCTTGTCGTTCAACTGCGTCGAGGTCCCGTGGGCGTTGATGTAGTCCACCCGGCCGGGTTCGATCTCCGCGTCCTTGATCGCGTGCGCCATCGCCGCGGTCGCGCCGTCTCCCTTGGGGTCCGGCGCCGTCATGTGATACGCGTCGCTGGACATCCCGTAGCCCACCAGCTCCGCGAAGATCTTCGCGCCGCGGGCCGTCGCGTGCTCCAGGCTCTCGAGGATCACGATGCCCGCGCCCTCGCCCATGACGAAGCCGTCACGGTTCTTGTCGAAGGGACTCGAGGCGCGCGAGCCCAGCTCATTGCGCACCGACATCGCCCCCATGTTGCAGAAGCCCGCGAACCCGAAGGGGGTGATCGTGGATTCCGCGCCCCCCGCGAGCATCGCGTCCGCGTCGCCCCGCTGGATGACCTTGAAGGCGTCTCCGATGGCGTTCGCCCCGGACGCGCAGGCCGTCACGGTGGACGTGTTGGGCCCGCGCGCGCCGAAGCGCATCGCCACCAGCCCCGACGCCATGTTGATGAGCAGCATCGGGATGACGAACGGGCTGACGCGGCCGGGGCCCTTCAGCACGAGCGTCGTGTGCTGGTCCTCCAGTGTCTGGAACCCGCCGATCCCCGAGCCGGTGATCACGCCCACGCGGTCGGGATCCTCCTTCGCCATGTCCAGCCCGGCGTCCTTGATCGCCTGCACGGCGGCCGCGATCGCGAACTGCGCGAACCGGTCCGTCCGGCGCGCTTCCTTGCGATCCATCCACGCAGTGGGATCGAACCCCTTGACCTCCCCGGCGATGCGCGTCGGGTACGCGGAGGTGTCGAACTGCGTCACGGGACCGATGCCGGACTCCCCCTTGACCAGGGACGCCCACATCTCGTCCACGGACGAGCCGACGGGCGTGATGACTCCCATCCCGGTGATGACCACCCGGGCGGGCGTGAATGGTTTGGTCACGTCGGACTCAGGCCGCCTTCGCGTCGACTTTCTTCTTCACGTACTCCGTCGCGTCGGTCACGGTCCGGATCTTCTCCGCGTCCTCGTCGGGAACCTCGATATCGAACTCCTCCTCGAACGCCATCACGAGCTCCACCGTGTCCAGGGAGTCCGCCCCCAGGTCCTCGACGAACCGCGCCGCGGTCGTGACCTTGGCGGCTTCGACCCCGAGCTGGTCCACGATGATCTCCTTCACCTTCTCCTCGACTGCCATAGCGTGCCTCCTCAATTAGTAGATGGTTTCGAATAAACCAGGATCAGACGGAAGGGGCTGATAGCTTCACATATACAATCCGCCGTCCACTTGGATCACCTGGCCGGTGACGTAAGCCCCGTCGTCCGAGGCCAGGAAGACCGCGGCCCCGGCGATCTCCTCCGGGGTCCCGAACCGCCCCAGCGGGATCTGTCCCATGATACCTTCCCGGGCCTTCTCCGTCATCGTCTCGGTCAGCGCGGTCAGGACGAAGCCCGGCGAGATCGCGTTCACCGTGATATTGCGGGACGCGACCTCCTTGGCGATGCTCTTGGTAAAGGCGTAGATCGCGCCCTTGGACGCGGCATAGTTGGCCTGACCCGGATTCCCCATGAGGCCGACCACGCTCCCGATGTTCACCACGCGGCCCCACCGGTGCTTGATCATGGGCTTGATCGCGGCGCGCGTGCAGTAGAACGTGCCGTACAGGTTGGTCCGGATGACCTCGTCGAAGACCTGGTCGGTCATCCGCAGCAGCAGCGTGTCCCGCGTCGTGCCCGCGTTGTTGACCAGGATATCGAGCCGGCCGCCCTGCGCCGAGACGAACGCGCCGACCACGGCCTCCACCTGCGCGGGGTCGGTCACATCCAGGGCGAACCCGGTCCCCTCTTTCCCCAGGCTGCCGAGCTCGCGCGCGACCTTCGCGGCCGCCGCGCCGTCCCGGGCGCAGACGCCGACCACGGCGCCCTCACGCGTGAACGCGCGCGCCATCGCGAGCCCCAGGCCCCGCGTGGAGCCGGTGATGAGCGCGGCCCGGCCGTCAAGCCGGCCCACGCACGGCCTCCCGGGCGCCGGTCAGCGCCTCGTCCAGCTCCGCGGGGGTCCCCGTCGCGAACGTCTTGATCGTCCGGTCGATCCGCCGGATCAACCCGGCCAGCACCCGGCCCGGACCGGCCTCGACCGCGAGCCGCACCCCGTTCCCGGCGAGCGTGCGCACGCACGCCTCCCAGCGCACCGCGGAGATGAGCTGCGAGGCGAGCTCGTCGCGAACCAGCCGCGCGGAGGTCAGCACGATCCCGGCCACGTTGCCGACGAGCGCGCAGCGCGGCTCCGCGAACTTCAGCCCCGCCAGAACCTCCGCCATCGTTTCGGCGGCGGGCTGCATCAGGGGGGAATGGAAGGCCCCGCTCACATTCAGCCGGACGGCGCGCACCCCGGCGGCCTTGCAGCGCTCCTCGAGGGCCTCCAGCGCCGGGGTTTCTCCGGACACGATCACCTGCTCCGCGGAGTTCTGGTTGGCCACGACCGCCACGCCCCGGCCGGCGGCGTCCGCCACCCAGGCCGCGAGCTCCTCGGCCTTCGCCCCGATGACCGCGGTCATCCCCCCGGGACGCCTCGCGGCCGCGTCGCGCATCGCCTCGCCGCGGGCCTTCACCGCCTTCAGACCGTCCGCGAAGGTCAGGACCCCGGCCGCGGCGCCGGCGGTGTACTCGCCCAGACTGTGGCCCGCGACGAACTTCGCCGCGACGCCCTCGGCCGCGAGCACTTCGTACGTCGCGTAGCCCGCGACGAAGAGCGCCGGCTGCGCGATCTCGGTCGCCGCGAGCCGCTCCTCCGGACCCTCGGCGCACATCCGGGCCAGGTCGAAGCCGAGCACGTCGGCCGCCTCCGCGAAACGCCGCTCGACGGACGGCCAGCGGGTCGCGAGCGCGACGCCCATCCCCGGCGCCTGGCTCCCCTGCCCCGGGAAAATGAAGGCTACCATCGGATCGCCGCCGCGCCCCACGTCAAGCCCCCGCCGAACGCCACCGTGACGATCAGGTCGCCCCGCTTGACCCGGCCCTGCCCCACGGCCTCGTGGAGCGCGACCGGGATCGTGGCGGCGGAGGTATTGCCGTACTTGTCCAGGTTCACGAACATGCGCTCCTTCGGAAACTTCAGCGAATCCGCCACGGCGTCGATGATTCTACGATTGGCCTGGTGCGGAATGAGCAGCGCAACATCCTCCTGCGCGAGCCCGCACTTCGCGAGCACGTCGGTCACGGCCTGCGACATCGAGCGCACGCCCGCCTTGAACACGTCAGGCCCCTTCAGCTTGAGGAAGTGGCGGCCGGCCGCGATGCTCTCCGCGGACGCCGGGTGACGGCTGCCCCCGCCGGAGACCTCGATGAGCGACGCGCCGCCGCCGTCGGCTCCCAGGACCGTGGCGAGCACGCCCCGGCCGCCCGCGGAGGGCCGCAGCAAGGCCGCGCCCGCCGCGTCCCCGAAGAGCACGCACGTCGCGCGGTCCTTCCAGTCGACGAACCGCGAGGTGACCTCCGCGCCGATCAGCAGCACGGTCTCCGCTTCCCCGCTCGCGATCGCGCCGCGCGCGAGCGAGAGGCCGTACACGAACCCCGAGCACGCCGCGGCGATGTCCAGCGCGGCCGCGCGCTTCGCGCCGATCTTGTGCTGCACGAGGCACGCCGTCGAGGGACAGAGCATGTCGGGCGAGAGCGTCGCCAGGATCACGAGGTCCACCTCGTCCGCGGCGACACCCGCGTGCGCCAGGGCCGCCGCCGCCGCCTCGGCCCCGAGGTCCGACGTGGCCTGCCCGTCCGCGACGACGTGCCGCTCGTGGATGCCCGTGCGGCTCACGATCCACTCGTCGTTCGTGTCCACCATGCGCGCGAGATCCGCGTTGGTCAGGATCCTCGCGGGAACCGCCATGCCGGTTCCGACGATGGCGGCGGTGGCGGGCATCAGTCGCCGGCCTTCCGGGCCAGGCCCGCCGCCTGCAGCCGTTCGACGATCCGCCGGTTGACGTCCTGGTCCACCAGGCGCTCCGCCACCACGATGGCGTTCTTCACCGCCACCGGGGACGAGGCGCCGTGCCCCACGATGCACGTCCCGTTCACGCCGAGCAGCGGCGCGCCGCCGAAGCGCGCGGGATCCATCGTGTGCTTCACCCCGCGGAAGACGGGCCGGCTCAGCCAGGCGCCCAGGGCGGTGCCCGGGCCGCCGGCGCGGTATCCCGCCTTCACCAGCTCGAGGATCGCGAGCGCCAGCCCCTCGGCCATCTTCAGCACGATGTTGCCGACGAAGCCGTCGCAGACGATGACGTCCACGCTCCCGTTGGCCACGTCCCGCCCCTCGACGTTGCCGATGAAGTTCAGCGGAGACGCCTTGAGCAGCGCGTACGCTTCCTGCGTGAGCTCGTTCCCCTTGCCCTCCTCCTCCCCGACGTTGAGCAGGCCGATCCGCGGATGCGCGACACCGAGGACCCGCTCGGCGTACACTTCGCCCATCACCCCGAACTGGGCCAGGTAGGCGGGGCGGCAGTCCACGTTGGCCCCGGCGTCGATCACCGTGGTCGTGCCCTGCGCGTGGGGGATGGGAATGGCGATCGCGGGCCGGTGGATGCCTTCCAGGCGGCCCAGTCCGAGGAAGGCCGCCGTCATGCACGCCCCCGTGTTCCCGACGGACACCATGGCCGCGGCCTCCCCCTCTTTCACCAGCCGCGCGGCGACCACCAGGGAGGAGTCCTTCTTGGCCTTGATCGCGGCGGCGGGCGACTCGCCCATGCCGATCGTCTCGCTGGCATGCCGGATGGTGATCGTGGAGGGATTGCCCCGCCCGTTCGACAGCCGCCGCAGCTCAAGCCCCACGGCGCCCTCGTCGCCCACGAGGACGATCCCGCTCTTGACCTCGCGGGCCGCGAGCAGCGCACCCTCCACGATCACGGCGGGCGCGCGGTCGCCTCCCATGGCGTCAACGGCGATTTTCATGATTCGGCTGCCGGGCGGGCCAGAAAAGGGCCCTCAGTCCCCGACGAGCAGCACGGACCTCCCGGCGTAGAACCCGCAGTTGCGGCAGATGCGATGCGGCAGCTTCGGCTGCTTGCAGTTGGGGCAGCTCCCACCGGCGGGAAAGGGCATCTGAAAGACGATCGAACGGCGCTTGCGCGTCCGCGACTTCGAAAACCGCCGTTTCGGATTAGCCATGTCGTTGCTGCTCCTTCATCGCGTGCAAGACGGCGCCCAGCGGCTCGAACGGCTTCGCCGTTCCGGCTCCCTGGCACGCGCACGCGTCGTTGTTCAGATTCGCACCACATCCGGAGCACAAGCCCCGGCACTCCTCTCGGCAGACCGGATAGTCCGGGGACGCCACCAGCACGATCTGGCGCAACTCGTCGGTCAGGTCGACGAACGGCGCTTCGTACCACACGGCGTCCGCGTCGTCGTCCCGCACCTCGTCCTCGCGCCGCTCGGGGCGTATCCCCTCCAGGCACTCGATCACCACGTCCGACTCGACTCTCCCCTCGAACGACTCGAGGCAGCGCGAGCACTCCAGCCTGACGCGGCACCCGACCCGTCCGGTCACGACCACCCGCGTGCCGAACCGTCTTGCGGACAGATCGATCGCGATGGGATACCGGTACGGCGGCTCCAACTCGAGCCCCAGCGCCCCAGCGGGCTCGACCCAGTGAAACTCCACGGCTTCCATTCCCAGCAAGCGCGCATCCAGTCGTTCCATAGCGTCGAGCCTCCGTTTTTTTCGTCGTTTGAGGCGCGCTTACTTTATCGCCGACTCGCTCGTGAAGTCAAGAATCGCATGGATCCCGGCTGGAGCGAGCTCCTGCGAGCGGTCAAAATGGGGTATCTGCCGCTGCCCGGCCGGGTCGGCGAGGTCACATCTTGAAGCCGGTCATCGTGATGCCCCGGATCAGGGCCCGCTGGCCGAAGAGGAAGAGGATCAGCACGGGCAGCACGACCAGCGTGGACGCCGCCATGAGCAGGTGCCATTGCGTCCCCCCGTGCTGACTCTGGAAGAACTGGAGCCCCAGGGAGAGCGTGTACGTTTCCTGCTTCGTCAGATAGAGGAGGGGCCCGAGGAAGTCATTCCAGGCGTAGATGACGTGGAACAGCCCGACCACGATGAGGACGGGGCGCGCCAGCGGGAGCACGATCCGCCAGAAGATCTGCCAGATCGGAAGAGCACACGTCTGAACTCCAGTCACGAGTGGATATC
>CAYHEI010000116.1:0-8165 GCA_964355385.1 uncultured bacterium
CGTCCGCGGACGTGGGGCATGCGCAGGTGGTATTCTTCGGCGTGCCGTTCACGGTGACGGGGCTGTTCGATCCGAAGGCCTTCGCGAAGATCCGCGACCTGGACGACGAGGAGATCAGCCCGGTGAACTTCGAGGCCACGCAGAAGCGCCAGCAAGCGCAAAACGTCCAGCCGGTGCAGGAAGGGATGCTGCCCAAGCGCTACGACCACCACGACCCCGGCCAGATCGTGATCATGCCCTACGACGACCTGATGCGGCTGGGCGGCCGCCTCGCGTCCATCGCCGTGCCGATGCCCCGGCCCGCGACGCTGCAAAAGGCGATCACGGGGCTGCTCTCGCGGCTGGGGTTGCTGGTCTACGTGGGGCTCGAGGGCCGGACCTACGCGTTCAGCGCGATCGGCTCCACGTCGGCCGGGGGACTGGACTTCATCGTGGTGCCGGTCGCGGTGGCGGCGCTGATCGTCTTCTCCACGATGCTGGGCGCGGTGCAGGAGCGCACGCGCGAGATCGGGGTCTTCTCCTCGGTCGGGCTCGCGCCCAACCACGTCGCGGTGCTCTTTCTGGCGGAGGCGTGCGTGTACGCGGTGCTCGGCGCGGTGGTCGGGTACCTGATCGGGCAGGCGTTCTCGCACCTCATCGTCGCGGGGACGATTCCGTTCCTCAAGGGGCTGAACGTGAACTACTCCTCGGGCTCCGCGCTGTGGACGCTGGCCATCGTGGTGGCCGTGACGCTCCTCTCGGCGGCCTACCCCGCGTTGCTGGCCGCCCGGATCGCGCGGCCCTCGAAGCTGACCGGGTTCGACCTGCCGCCGCTGGTGGGCGACCAGGTCCGGCTCCCGCTGCCCTTCTCCTTCAACGCGCGGGACGCCGAGGCGGTCTGCGCCTTCCTGGCGGAGCATTTCGAGGCGCACGCGGAGGCGAGCGCGGGGGAGTTCTCCTCGGGGAAGATGCGGCTGGTGAAGAAGTCGAATCGGGGCACGTCGGCCTGGGAGCTGCACGTCCGCGTCTGGCTCGCGCCGTATGATTTCGGGGTGAGCCAGGACCTCGTCTTCCACACCAAGGAGGGCATCGGCGACGAGTCGTCCGCCGACCTCGCGATTACCCGCCTCTCGGGCGACCAGGCCTCCTGGCGGCGCGTCAACGCGCGCTTCTTGAAGAACATCCGCAAGCAGTTCCTGATCTGGCGCGCGCTGGGCGACGTCGCCCGCGCCCGCTACCAGCGGACCGCGCGCACGTTGATCGCGACGAGCGGGACCCTGAGCGAGCGCGAAGCGCGAGTCGAAGGGGAGGAGGCTCTCATTGCCTGAACGCGAAGACCCCAACGCCTACGTCGACGGCTTCAACTGGAAGACCGTGATCGGCGCCTTCTTCGTCGGGCTGGTCATGATGCCGGCCTCCATCTACATCTCCTTGTTCACGGGCGGCGGGCTCTCGGGCGCCGCGGAGTGGGTCACGATCATCCTGTTCGCCGAGCTCGCGCGCCGGTCCATCAGCTCGCTCAAGAAGCAGGAGGTCTATCTCCTCTATCACGTCGCCGCGGGGGTCGCGGGCGGCGGCGTCTTCTCGGGGCTGATCTGGAACCAGTTCCTGCGCCAGTCGCGCGAGGCCGCGGCGTTCGGTGTCGCGCAGAACATGCCGGTGTGGGCGGCGCCCGCCGCGGATTCCCCGGGGATTCTCCTTCGGCAGCTCTGGCACGCGGATTGGTGGCCCGCGATCGGGTTGATCCTCGCCGTGCAGGTGCTCATCCGCCTCAACTGGTTCGGCCTCGGGTACGCGCTCTACCGAGTGGTGTCGGACGTGGAGCGACTGCCCTTCCCGCTCGCGCGCATCGCGGCGGAGGGGGCCACGGCCCTCGCGGAGTCGCCGGACAAGCGGGAGAGCTGGCGCTGGCGGTGGTTCTCGACCGGCAGCATCCTGGGGCTCGTCTTCGGCTTCTTCTTCTTCGGGTTGCCCGCGGTCACCGGGCTCGTGTTCACCGCGCCGATCACGCTCTTCCCGATCCCCTGGAAGGACCTCACCGCCTCGACCGAGAACCTGCTGCCCGCGACGCCCATGGCCATCTCCTTCGACCTGGGCGGAATCCTGTGGGGCATGGTGCTGCCGTATTGGATGGTCGTCGGGCAGTTCGCCGCGATGGTGGTCTCGATCATCTGCAATCCGTTCCTCCAGAAGGCGGGCCTGTACCCCACGTGGCACAAGGGGATGGACGTCCTGTCCACGCAGTTCGCGATCGGCTTCGACTTCTGGATCAGCGTGGGCGCGGGCATCACGTTCTCCGTGGCCCTGATCGGGCTCTGGCAGCTCTACCGCTCGGTGAGCGCCCGCCGGAAGGGCGGCGGCGGCAAGCAGGCCTCCGACATGGACATCCTGATGGGCAAGGAGGGGAACCTCATGGTCGGGGGCGGGGGGGGGAGCTGGAAACCGCCCAAGGGCCGCGGCGACTTCCCGATCTGGATCGCGCTGGCGATGTTCCTGGTCTCGACGGGCGGCTTCGTGTGGCTTTGCCACCGGCTGGTCCCGGGCTTCCCGGTCTGGATCCTGGCGTTTTTCGGCTTCGTCTGGACGCCCCTGATCTCCTACGTCTCGGCGCGCATGATCGGCCTGACCGGCGGCGGCATCGGCTTCCCCTTCGTCAAGGAAGGCACGCTGATCCTGAGCGGCTACAAGGGCGTGGACATCTGGTTCGCGCCCTACCCCATGAACGACTACGGCGGCGTGACGCTGCTCTTCAAGCAGCTCGACCTGACGCGGACCAAGTTCACCTCGATCATCAAGGCGGAGCTGCTCATGATGCCGCTCAACATCGTGTTCAGCTTCGTGTTCTGGGCGTTCTTCTGGTATCTCTCGTCCATCCCGTCCTCGTCATTCCCGTTCGTGGACAAGATCTGGCCGTTCAACGCCCTCACCAGCAGCCTGTGGATGACCGCGACCATGGAGGGGCGGCAGTGGTTGCTCGAGGCCTTGAAGGCCAAGTGGATCGCCACGGGGCTGGTGGGGGGCGTCGCGCTCTACGCGGGGCTGGCGGCGTTCAAGCTGCCCTTCTTCCTCTTCTACGGCGTCGTCAGCGGGATCAACGCGATGCCTTCGGGGCCGATCTACACGCTGACCGGCGCGCTGCTGGGCCGGTATTACTTCGCGAAGCGGTTCGGCGAGGAGCGCTGGTTCAAGTTCGCCGCGGTCCTGGGCGCGGGGTTCGCGTGCGGGATGGGGCTCATGGGGATGCTCGTGGTCGGGTTCACCATCGTCCCCGGCTCGGTGGTGACTAAACCATTTTGAGGCCGCCGACGCCCGGGTCCGCGCGCGGTGGCCGGCACGAGCCGGCCCGCGGACTAACGCTCCCGCTCACCGCGGTGACCCGGCAGATCAACCTGCCGTTCTACCGCGCGGTGGAGATCAGCCTGCGCAGCCTGAAGATCCGGTTCGCACGGTCGCTCGTGACCTCCGCGGTCGTGGCCCTGGCGACGGGCTTCCTGGTCTATATGCTCTCGGTCGAGCGCGTCACGGCGCGGCTGGAGGTCGGGGAAGTGCTCGTCAAGTCCGCGCACGCCCAGCGCGTCTGGGTGGCGCTGATCTCGATGCTGGTCGCGGCCGTCGGGATCACCAACACCCTTTACATGTCGGTGGCCGAGCGCTACCGCGAGATCGGCACGATGAAGTGCCTCGGCGCGCTCAACCGGTTCGTCGTGGAGCTGTTCCTGCTCGAGTCGCTCGCGCTGGGCGCGATCGGCTCGGCGGCGGGCGCGCTGATCGGGACGGTGCTGGCGACCGTGCCCTGGGTCTTCCGGGCCAAGGACCTCGCGGCCGTCGGATTGCCGTGGTCCGCGCTGGGAAGATATTTCCTGGCCGGTCTGGGCGTCGGCATGGTGCTCACGATCGTCGGCGCGCTCTACCCGGCCTTCCGGGCCGCGCGCATGGTGCCCGCGGACGCCATGCGCACGGAGGTATAGCGGTGTCCCACGAAATCGGCCAGTTGGAACCAGTTTTGGGTTTAGTAAATAGATACAAGCAGGAGGTGATTCACGATGGCAGCTAAGTCGGCAGGTCGCTCCGAATACACCGTCGTCTGTCGCGACGTGAAGAAGGAGTACAAGCTCGGGACGCAGATGGTGTACGCGCTGCGGGGAGTGAGCCTCGAGATCAAGCGCGGCGAGTACATCTCCATCATGGGTCCGTCCGGCTCGGGAAAATCCACCCTCTTCAACATGATCGGGGGCCTGGATCACCCCTCCGGCGGCAAAGTGTTCATCGACGAGGTGGACATCGCCCAGCTTGACCCCTACGAGCTCGCCTGGCTGCGCTGCCGCAAGATCGGGTACATCTTCCAGACCTTCAACCTCATTCCGGTCATGAGCGCGCTGGAGAACGTGACGCTGCCCATGATCTTCGCGGGGTTGACCCCGGACGCCTACCTGCCGAAGGGGGCCAAGACGCTCAAGAGCGTCGGGCTGGGGGAGCGGCTGCATCACAAGCCGACGGAGCTCTCGGGCGGCCAGCAGCAGCGCGTCGCGATCGCCCGCTCGCTCGCCAACGACCCCGCCATCGTCCTCGCGGACGAGCCGACGGGGAACCTGGACTTGAAGACCGGGCGCGACATCATCTCGCTGCTCCGGGCGCTCAACAAGAAGCACGGGGTCACGGTCATCTCCGCCACGCACGACCTGAAGATGATCGACGTGTCGGACCGGGTCTTCTGGATCCGCGACGGCCGCATCGCCAAGATCGAGAAGCGCGGCCAGATCAAGATCGCCGTCGGGTCGATCCGGGAGTGACGGCGGCGTAGAATAAAGGCATGGCCGGTGCGCGTGCGGGGACGATCTATGAAAAGCTCGCACGTGACATGAAGCACCGCGGGGACCTCGCCAAGGCGCTCCTCCGCATCCGCGAATGGTGCGCGCGGGAAGGCATCCCGGTCGCGCTGCTCGGCGCCCTCGCGAGCGCGGAGTACGGCTACGTCCGGCACACGGAAGACATCGACCTGCTCACCACGCGGGAAGGCCTCGACCGGATTCACGCCAAGCTGGTCGGACGGGGTCTGGTTGTCCGCGGGCCGGGTCTGCGGAGGAGTTTTCGCGATCCGGAGTTGGAGGTCGAGGTGGACGTGATCATCTCCGGCGAGCACGCCGGCTCTGAGGAGAGCCCGGTGGTGTATCCCGATCCCGCCTCCGCCGCGTTCACGGAGCGCGACGGGTTGCGCATGCCGACGCTGGCCGCGCTGATCGAGTTCAAGATCGCCAGCGGCGTGTGGGGACACCGCCAGCGTGATTTCGGCGATGTCCAAGGCCTCATCGCGGCGAACGGCCTCGCCGAGTCGTTCGCGGCGTCCCTGCTGCCGGAACTCCGGGAGCGGTACCTGGCCCTCCTCGTTGAATCGCGGCTCGAGCGCAAGATCGAGTAGCCCGGCCGGGTCGCGGACGGTGATGCCGTGACGAGCATCCTCCTCGACATTCTCAAGATCGCGGGACTCCTGGCCCTCGCCGCGGAGGCGCTGGCTCGGGCCGGGGGGGCGTGCCTCGCGTTCGCGGGGGGCAAGCGGTTCGCGGCGCCGGAGCGGGCGGGCGCCGGATTCCTGGCGGGTCTCGCCGCGCTGGGCGCGGCGTATCTCGGCCTCGCGGTGACGGGGCTATTCTTCCCCGCCGTCTTGCTGGGAACCGCGGCGCTGCTCGTCGCGGGCGGCCGCGGCTCGCTTCGGTCGAGCGTCGTGGCGGAGGGCGTGCGCGCCTGGACGCGCGCCGCCGGAGCGATCGGGGCTTGGATCGTGGGAATCGCGCTGGTCCCGGCGATCGCGCAACTGGCGATCCCCGAGAGCGAGATGGATTGCTGGACGTACCATCTCGCCGTCCCCTGGCAGTTCCTGCAAGCGCACAAGTCGCTGCTGGACCATGTGCCGGTCGCGTTTCACCATGCACTCCCGGTGGAGCTGACGTTCGCGCCTGCGCTCGTGGCCGGCGACGACCGGCTGGCGAAAGGCCTGATGGTCTTGTGCTTCGCCGCGGGAGCGGCGACCTGGGCGGCGGCGGGCGTGCGCGGCGCGGGCGTCTGGCTGGGGGCGCTCGTGGCCCTGGGAACCGGATGGGTCGAGCCGGAGCTGGTGCATTGCAAGAGCGACATGGCGGCCGCGGCGCTCCTCGTGGCCGGGGCGGCGTTTTCTCGGCGCGGCGCGTGGGGGGTCGCGCTTCCGTTGCTGGGGGCGAGTATCGCGGCCAAGGTCGTGTACGCGCCGGTCGCGCTCCTCTGGCTGGCGGTCCAGCGCCCGCCGGCCCGGCAGTGGAGCCGGGTCGTGGCGTGGCTCGTCTTGCCCAGCCTGTCGTGGGCGGTGAAGGCGTGGCTGGCCACGGGGCACCCGGCGTCGCAGTTCGTTCTTCCCACGATCCTGCCGGCGTACGACTGGGGCGCGCTGAATCGCGCGGTGTTCGACAATTTCAGCCGCGGGCTGTGGCCGCCCGATACGACGACGCTGTGGTCGGTGCCGGGCGCCCTCCTCGGCCGGTGGCGCCGGGAGCATCTGACCTTGTTGCTGCTGGTGCCCGGCATGTTCCTCCTCGCGGGCGGACGCGCGCGCGCTTCGGTCGTCGCGCTGATCGTCGCGCAGATGGTGACGCTGGGCGTTGGGCACCTCTCGCGCTATCTGATGGCCTCCGCGTGGCTGCTCGCGCAGGTCGCGGGCGCCGAGACCTTCCGGTTGCCGGGCTGGTGCCGCCGCTGGGGGATCGGTCTCCTCGTCGCGGTGACGCTGGCGCGCATCGGCGTCGGCACGGAGGCGCGCACCGCGCCCTGGCCCGACATCCTGCGCGCGTGGGCAAGCGCCGACAGCCGCGGCGCGCCGGGCCTCGAAGCGGCCGCGGGCTGGCTCACGGCGCGGGGCGCCCGCCGCGTGCTCCTGGTCGCGGAGGAGCGCACGTACCGGATTCCCGGCCGCGTGGTGTACGCGGGCTGCAACGGCGAGACCCCCCTGCTCTGGGAGGCGGCGAAGGAGTCCGCCGACGAGACGTGGCTGCGGGCCCGTGTGAGGCAATGGGGGACGGAGTGGCTGCTCCACAACTATGCGGGATACGTCAACGAGAACTGGATGGCGTTCAACAATCTCCCCTTCGCCTGGGACGACCGGCAGCTCGCGCTCTACCGCGGTTGGGCGCGGGGGTACTTGGAGCGCCAGACGGGACTGGAGGGCGGCGAATCCGCGTTCGGCCGTTTCTGCCTCTACCGCATCCGCCCGCGCCCGCTGTCGCCGCGGCCTGCCACGGCGTGGTTCCTTCCGGGCGCGGAATCGCTCGACGGCTACGCCGTCATTCTCGAGCAGACGCAGAGGCTGCCGGAGCTGCTCGCCGCCTGCCGGGAGACGCTGCGGCGGACGCCGGACGTGGGGCACGCCTGGAACTTGGCCGGGCACGCATACGCGCTGCTGCGGGACTACCCGCGGGCGTACGCGCATCTCCGGCGGTTCGCCGCCGAGGGCATGGTGGATGTCTACAATCTCTCCGACCTGGGCGCGGCGGCGCTCGGCGCCGGCCGGCTCGACGAGGCCGCCCGCGCGCTCGCGGCCGCGCTGGAGCACCGCCCCGAACGCCCCGGCTTCATCCGGCTGAACCTGGCGCTGGTCCACGCGCGGCGGGGCCGGCTGGCGGAGGCGGAGCGGGAGCTGGCGCTCGTTCCCGTGAACGACCCCGACTCGTCCCTCGCGGAAGCGCGCCGCGGGGTGGCGGCCTCGCTCGCGTCCCTGCGGTCCGCTACTCCGCGGATGGGCCCCCGGATGTTTCCATGAGGCGCAACAGCGCGGCGGGATCGGCGGCGGTGACGAGCATATTCCCGGCGGGTCCGGCTGGATCGCGAAGCAGGCGGTGCTTGGACTTGATGAACCCCTGGGCCACCGCGTGGTCGAGGAACGCCAGGAGTCCGTCGAAGTAACCCGACACGTTCAGGAGACCGCACGGCTTCCGGTGCAGTCCAAGCTGGGCCCACGTGATGGCCTCGAAAATCTCCTCCAAGGTCCCCCAGCCGCCCGGCAGCGCGATGAACCCGTCGGAGAGTCGCTCCATCTCCGCCTTGCGCTCGTGCATGGAACGGACGAGGCGCATTTCGGAGAGCCCAGTGTGGGCGACCTTGCGGTCGAAGAGGTCGGGCAAGACGCCGATGACCTCTCCGCCGGCCGCGCGCGCGGCATCCGCGAG
>CAYHEI010000117.1:0-8135 GCA_964355385.1 uncultured bacterium
CATCGCGCGGCTCAGCGCGGCGGAACTCGGCACGGCCGACCCGACGGCGAACGGACGCCGGAGGAACGCGGCCAGGAACTTGAGACTCTCATGACCCCGGGACATCGAGCCTATGATGATACATTGAACAGATGAAGCTCGCCATCATCGTCCCCGCGTACAACGAGGCGGCCACGATCGCCGAGGTGGTGACGCGGCTGCGCGCGCTGCCGATCGAGAAGGAGATCATCGTCGTGGACGACGCCTCGACCGACGGCACCGCGGACGCGCTCGCGGGGCTGCGCGGCCCCGATCTCGTGGTGCTGCGCCACGAGCGCAACCAGGGCAAGGGGGCGGCCATCCGGACGGGGATCGCGGCGGTGACCGCTCCGGCGGTCGTGATCCAGGACGCCGATCTCGAATACGATCCCTCCGATCTCTTGAGGTTATTGGAACCAGTCAAGAATAATCGAGCCGATGCGGTCTACGGCTCGCGCTTTCTGGGCGTGCTCGAAGGCATGCGCTTCATGAACTACCTCGCGAACAAGATCCTGGCCTGGGCCGCCACGCTCCTGTACGGCCAGCGCATCACGGACGAGGCCACCTGCTACAAGCTCTTCCGGTCGGAGCTGCTCAAGTCGCTCCCGCTCGTCTGCCGCCGGTTCGAGTTCTGCCCCGAGGTCACCGCACGGGTGCGCCGTCGCGGCATCCGTATTCTGGAACTGCCGATCGACTACCGCGGCCGGACGGTGGCGGCCGGCAAGAAGATCCGGATGAGCGACATGCTGGAGGCGCTGGGGACCCTGTTGCGGTACCGCTTCTCGTCCCCGGCGTGATACCCTCCGCGCGGCCCGCCGTGCCGCCGCGCCGCCTGTCCCGGTCGCTCAAGCTGTTGGGCTTCGCGGTGTCCGCGGCGGTCGGTGCGGCGGGCGGACTGCTGTTCGTCTCGGCATCCGACATGCCCGATCTCGAGGAGCTGGGCCACTACTCCGCCAGCCCCGCGACCCGGCTCTTCGACGCCGGCGAGCCGCCGGACCTGATCGCGCAGCTCTCGGTCGAGCAACGCACGTTCGTGCCCATCGCGCGCATGCCCCGGGTCCTGCTGGACGCCACGGTGGCGGTCGAGGACGAGCGCTTCTACAGCCATTGGGGACTGGACCTCTGGGGGATCGCGCGCGCGACGCTCGTGAACCTGATCCGGCGCCGAACCGTCCAGGGCGGGAGCACCATCACCCAGCAGCTCGCCCGGACGCTCTTCCTCACCAGCGAGCGGACCCTCCAACGGAAGATCAAGGAGGCCCTGCTCGCCGTCCAGATCGAGCGCCGCTACAAGAAGGAAGAGATCCTCGAGATGTACCTGAACCAGGTGTATTTCGGCCACGGGGCGTACGGCGCCGAGCAGGCCGCGCGCGCCTACTTCGGCAAGCACGTTGAGGAGCTGACCCTGCCCGAGTCCGCGCTGCTGGCCGGGCTGCCCCGCGCGCCGAGCCAGTACAGCCCGCGCACGGACCCGGAAACGGCGCGAACCCGGCGCAACACCGTGCTCGATAAGAGGGCCGACACCGGCTTCGTCCGCCGCGCGGAGGCGGCCGAGGCCGCCTCCACCCCCGTGCGACTGCGGGAAACCGAGATCACCAACGCCCCGTATTTCGCCGCGCACGTCCGGCAGCATCTCGAAGCCGCCTACGGCAACCAGGCCGTGTACCACGGGGGGCTCTCGGTGTACACGACCCTGAACCTCCGGCTGCAGACGATCGCGCAGCGCGCGCTCGAGCAGGGCCTCGCCGCGGCGGAGGGTCTCGTCCGCCAGTCGCGCCGCGAAGGCGGCGACGAGGCCGCGTTGCGCCTCCACGGCGCCCTCGTGGCGCTCGACCCCCTCACGGCGGCCATCCTCGCGATGAACGGCGGGCGGAACTACCGCCATAACGAGTACAACCCGGCGACCTCGATGCGCCGCCAGCCGGGCTCGTCCTTCAAACCCTACATCTACGCGACCGCCCTGCTCAACGGGTTCACCCCCGCGGACCTGATCGACGATTCTCCGCAGCAGTTCCCGGGCAAGGACGGCAAGCCCTGGCAGCCCTCGAACTTCGAGCGTAAGTTCTTCGGTCCGACCTCGCTCCGGCGTGCGCTGACGTTCTCGCGCAACGTCGTCACGGTCAAACTCCTCAACAAGCTGGGCATCGACCCCGTCGTCGCCGAGGCGCGCAAGTTCGGCTTCAAGGGCCAGTTCCGCAACGACCTGACGCTCGCGCTCGGCACCTGCGAAGTCGGGCTCCTCGAAATGGTCTCGGGGTTCTCCGTCTTCGCCAACGGCGGCGCCCGGGCCGAGCCGTTCGCGGTCAAGCTGGTCAAGGACCGCCGCGGGAACATCCTGGAGCAGCACGTCCCGCAGATCGGGCCGGTCCTCCCCCCCGCAACCGCCTACCTGATGCTCTCCATGCTCCAGGACACGATCAACTACGGGACGGCGAAAGTCGTCCGGCGGCTGGGCTTCGCGCGCCCCGCGGCCGGGAAGACCGGCTCCACCAACGATTTCACGGACGCCTGGTTCGTCGGGTTCACGCCCTCGCTGGCCTGCGGCGTCTGGATCGGATTCGACGACCCGCGCACGATGGGCAAGAACATGACGGGCGGGCTGATCGCCGCGCCCATCTGGGCCGGGTTCATGGCCGAAGCGCTCGAGCACGCCCCCCCGGAGGACTTCCAGCGGCCGGCGGGCATCGTGGAGGTCGCGATCGACCCCTCCACGGGGCTGCTCGCCGGGAAGGAATGTAAGCGCGTCATGAACGAGGTGTTCGCGGAAGGGACGGCGCCCACGCGGCCCTGCGAGGGCCACGGATCGAAGCTCTCCTGGCAGGAGGCGGATGCGGGACAGATGGAGGGCCTGCACGGCCGGGAGCCCGGCGGCACCGCCTGGACCGCGGCCGGCGGCGGAGCCCGGCCCGTGCCCGAGCCCGAGGACACCGAGGGGCAGGAGAAGGGGTTCTGAGCCCGGGCTGATGCACTGGCTCATGAAATCCGAGCCCGGAGTCTACTCGCTCGACGACCTCGAGCGCGACAGGACGACCTGGTGGAACGGGGTGCGGAACTACCAGGCGCGCAACTACCTGAAGGAGATGCGCCCGGGCGAGCGCGCGTTCTTCCAGCGTTCCGGGCCGGCGCCGGCCATCGTGGGCCTCATGACGGTCGTCCGCGCCGCGGTCCCCGATCCCGGGCAGTTCAATCCCCGGGACAAGCACTTCGATCCCACCGCGACCGAACTCGCGCCGCGCTGGTTCCAGGTCGAAGTCCGGTTCACGAAGCGTTTCGCGCGGCCCGCGGCGCTCGCGGAGTTGCGTGAGCGCGGCAGCCTGAAATCCATGATGCTCTTCCGCCGCAGCCGCCTCTCGGTCATCCCCGTCACTGCCGCCGAGTTCGAGGCCATCCTCACGCTCTGCGGCTGAACAACCCCTCTCCCGCCCGGCGGGAGAAAGCGGGGTGGGCTAGGGCGCCACCTTGCGGATGCGGTTGTTGCTTTGATCGGCGATGTAGAGTATTCCGGCCGCGTCCACCGCCACTCCGGCCGGATCGCTGAGAATCGCGCTCGTCGCCGCAATCCCGTCGTCGTTGTAGCCGGCCACCCCGGTGCCCGCCACCGTGGTGAGCACGCTGAGGCTCGTGATGGACCCGCCCGCAACGGTGGCGAGCATCCGGGCCCGCTGACCGGTCGACTCCCCGATGTAGAGGTCGCCCCCCGCATCCAGCGCGACGGCGACAGGGCTGTTCAACATCGTCGCGCCGCCCGTCATCCCGCTCCCGTTGTATCCCGCCGTTCCGGTCCCGGCCACGGTGCTGAGGCTGCCACCGGACAGCATCCGGACCCGGTGGTTTCCGTTGTCGGCGATGAACAGGTCGCCCGCCGCGTTCAAAGCCAGGCCCATCGGCG
This sequence comes from uncultured bacterium, assembly GCA_964355385.1. Taxonomy (GTDB): domain Bacteria; phylum Oederibacteriota; class CAKKQC01; order CAKKQC01; family CAKKQC01; genus CAYHEI01. The sequence continues at coordinate 3,908 of CAYHEI010000117.1, forward strand.
AGGAGAGCTGCCGTGCGAGCGGTGCCCCTTCGCCGTTGTAGCCGGCGGTTCCCGTCCCCGCCACCGCGCTGATCAGCCCCGACACGGCATTCACCATCCGGATGCGGTGGTTAAGCTTGTCCGCGATGTAGAGGTTTCCCGCACCGTCCAGCGCCAGTCCCACGGGGTTCTCCAAGATCGCCGCCGTCGCCTGCATCCCATCGCCGCTGTCGCCGGCTGTTCCGGTCCCCGCCAGCGTGCTGATCAGACCCGATGCGGCGTCGATCTTCCGGACGCGGTGGTTGTTGGTGTCCGCGACATACACGTTGCCCGAACCGTCCACGACCACCATGTTCGGAGCATTCAAGAGCGCGGAGGTCGCCGCAATCCCGTCCGCGTTGTAGCCGGCCACCCCGGTTCCGGCCACCAAGGAGATCACCCCGGTGGCGCCGTTGATCTTCCGAATCCGGTGGTTGCTCGTGTCGGCGATGTAGATGGTTCCCGATGAATCCGCGAAAACGCCGAAGGGAGCGTTCAACTGCTTGGAGGTCGCCGCGGCTCCCTCCCCGTTGTACCCCGCCCCACCCGTCCCCGCCACGGTGGTGATGGTCCGGTCGATGGTGACGGTGCGCCCCGTCGTGGCGGCGACCTGTAGGCCCGAGGCGTTCCCGGTGCCGTCGGCATGCACGCCGAAGCGTACGGTCCCCTGACCGGCCGCGACATACGTCCAGGTGAAGGTCGCGAAGTCGCCAGCTCCCAGGACCGCCACCGACGCGGGGACGGGACCGCTCACCATGGTGACGAGCGAGGCCCCTTCCCCCACCACCATGGTCGGCGCCAGCCCATCCACCTGGGCGCCGGTCGTGTTCGTCACGCTCAACGTCAGAGTCATCACCTGGCCGCGGATCACGCTGGTCGGCGTGACCGTGAAGGCCACGCCCATCTCCACGGGGACACCGAGCGGGACTTGGCGCACTCGGTGGTTGAAGGCGTCCCCGATGTAGAGCTTCCCGTCGCTTCCCGTGGCGACCCCCGTCGGACCGAAGAGGTTGGCCGCGGTCGCGGGGATCCCGTCCCCGTTGAACCCCGGCGCCCCGGATCCCGCCACCGTGCTGATCAGGCCCGTCGCGGCATCCACTTTGCGAATGCGGTGGTTGTCCTTGTCCGCGATGTAGAGGTTCCAGGCCGCGTCAAGCGTGATGTTCCAGGGCTGGTTCAACTTCGCCAGCGTCGCCACTCCCCCGTCGCCGCCGAAGAACGGCGCGCCGTTGCCCGCCACCGTGCTGATGTTCCCGGTGGCCGGGTCCACGCGGCGGACCCGGTGGTTGTCCCGGTCCGCGATGTACAGCCGCTTCGCGTCGTCCAGCGCGACCCCCGTCGGATGATTGAGCTGCGCCGCGACCGCCAGTCCGCCGTCGCCGCCCGATCCTGCCGCCCCGGTCCCCGCCACCGTGGTGATCAGCCCTGAGACCGAGTCCACCCGCCGGACGCGGTGATTGTCGTAGTCGGCGATGTACACGTTGCCCTGGAAGTCGGACGCCAACGCGTAGGGGTGAGCCAGTTCAGCCGCCGTCGCTGGGCCGCCGTCACCGCTTGAGCCCGGCGAGCCGTTCCCCGCCCACGTGCCGATCATCTGGGTGGGTTGATAGACCCTCCGGACCCGGTGGTTGCTGAAGTCGGCGATGTACATGTACGTTCCCTGACCGTTGAACACGACGTTCCAGGGATCGTTCAGCTCGGCCCCAGTCGCCGCCAGCGCGTCTCCGGAGTATCCCGCCGTTCCGATCCCCGCCACCGTCGTGATGGCGCCCGTGGCGGCGTCGACCCGCCGGATGCGCTGGTTGTCCTTGTCGGCGATGAACAGGGTCCCGGCCACGTTGACCGCGACGCCGTAGGGATTCTGCAGCTGCGCCGCGACGGCCATCCCGCCGTCGCCGTTGTACCCGCCGACCCCCGTCCCCGCGACCGTGCCGATGGAGGGGAGGCACGCCAGGTCGGCCAGCGCGGTCCCCGCGAGCGCCGTCCCCGTGTCCGCGTCGGTCCCCGAAACCGTCGCCTTGAAATGCGCCGTCCCCACCAGCACGACTCCGTACTTCCAGGTGAACGTCGCAGACGCCCCCGCGGCGATGGCCACCGAGCCCGCCGGGCTCGGGCCGCTGATGTAGGTCACGGCCGCCGATCCCGAGGTGATCACCACGGCGGGCGCCACTCCGTTCGCGCCTGAGTTGCCCGTGTTCACCACCGTGAGCGTCAGCGTCGGTGACGGGGCGCCGACGGGCGCCGCCGGCGGCGCGACTCACAGCGACGCCTCCAGCGTCGCGGGCTTGGCCGCAGTCACCGCCATGCTCAGCCCCTCCGAGAGCGCCGTCACCGCCGGATGAAACTTGCAGCGGGCTTCCGTCTTGACGGCGAAGGTCCCCGCCGCGGTCCAGCGCTTCGCAACCGTTATCGCGTCGGACCAGGCCGAATACGTGCCGTCGCCCCACGCGAAGCGGTATTCCAAGAGATGCCCCAGGTTGCTCGTCGCGGTCGGCACGGTGTACGAGATATCCTTACCGGTCACGCTGGTCGGCTGCCCCGCGGGACGGCCGCTCACGCTTACGACCTCCGCCGCCAACACCTTCGCGGTCAGGTCCTTCCCCCGCGTCTTGTACGCCCCCGACATGCCCAGGTCCACCGCCGCCGCCGCCGACGCCGCCAGACCCGCCGCCACGACCCACGCCAGGCGGGTCCGCGCTCCCGCGCGCGAAGGCACGGGATCAGTTCCCATCGCCGCCCACGTACCACGTCAGCCCGACGCCCGTCACCAGGCTCACCCCCGCCGCCGACACGGACACGTCAGCCTGGCCGCCGGTCAGCCCGACCCGCGCCATTCCCAGATCGAGCTGCAGCGCGAGCCGCTTCCACACGTAGTATTCCGCCGTGACGAACCCGCCGACCGCTGCCCCCGCCGCCTCGACCGTCCCCCAGGACTCCTTCACCGCGTACGTCCCGTAGTCCCCCTCGGCCGCCGCGCACAGCACCAGCCGGCCCAGCGAGAGCAGCGTGAGATACGCCCGCGCGCCGCCCACGAGCACGCCCGGCTCGAACTGCCCCCGCGCCTCGAGCGCGTAGCGGTCGCCCAGGTGCACCCGCACGCCGAGTCCGGGATAGTTGAGCCCCAGCCCCACGCGCGTCCCGCTCACCCGCGGCAGGGACCCCGAGCCTGGGCGAGGGGCGGACCTTCGACCGCGCTCGGGACGGCCACCACCGGCTCCGGTTTGGGTTTCGCGACGGGCTCCGGCTTGGCCTTCACGACGGGCGCCGCCGCCGGCGCGCCGCCCGCGAGCTGGCTCATCAGATCGTCCGCCGCCTCGTCCATGTTCGCAGCCGTGAAGCCTTTCACCTTCCCCGTCCGCTCGATCTTCCCGGTCTCCACGTCGATGAACGACGCCGTCAAGAACCGGGTCCCCTCGATGATCGCGTACTGCCCGACGATCATCTTGTGGACGTTCAGCAGCTTCCCCAGCTTGATCGCGCAGTCGGCCGACGTACAGCCCGTCTGCTGGAAGGCCTGCTCGCGCAAGATCGCGTCCATGCTGCCCTTCTCGATCACCGTCCACGTCCCGCTCCGCACGAACGCCTGCCGCACGAACGACGTGACAACCTCGGCCTCGCCCGCCGACGCGTTCGTGGGGGTGAACGTCGACACCGCGAGGTTCCGCTGCGCCGGTTCGGCGCTCTCCTCCGCGGCGCCCAGCGGCCCCGCGGCCAGGAGACACGCCACCCCCGCGGCGGCGCCGGCAAGGCCGAGTCGGCGGATGCGCATCACGACGCCGACTGTACCTGATACCCCCACTTCGCCGGGATGACCGCGGTCAGCCTAGACAGAACCCTCCTTCCGGCAAGCCGGCGCTCGGGAGTCAGTTCCCGCCTGGATTCGTGGCGGGCGGATGGCCGGGCACGGTCTTGGTTTCCGGAACCGGGCTCTTGGTTTCGGGCGTGGCCGGCTTGGACGGCCCATCGGGCTGCCCAGTCTGCTGGCCGGGCTGGCCACCTTGCTGGCCGGGTGCGTTCTCGGCGTTCGGACTCGGCGAGTCGGTGCCGGGCTGGCCCTGCTGCCCAGGTTGCTGGCCTTCCTGGGCCGCGTTCGGATTTCCCTCGCCGGGCTGCTGGGCTGGCTCTTGTCCGGGCGTCTGTTCGGCCGGTTGATCGGCAGCCGGCTCCGCGGGCTTCCCGGCGGACTCCTCGGCAGGCTTCTCCGCCGGCT
>CAYHEI010000118.1:0-8133 GCA_964355385.1 uncultured bacterium
TCATCGACACCCCCGGCCACGCGGATTTCGGCGGCGAGGTGGAGCGCGTGCTGACGATGGCGGACGGGGCCCTGCTCCTGGTGGACGCCAAGGAAGGGCCGATGCCGCAAACGCGCTTCGTCCTCAAACGCGCGTTGGAGCTGGATCTGCGCGTCATCGTCGTCATCAACAAGGTGGACAAGTCCGATGCGCGGCCCGAAGTGGCCCTGAACCGCACGTTCGACCTCTTCCTCGAGTTGGGCGCCAACGACCGCCAGGCGGACTTCCCGATCGTGTACGCCGCCGGGCGGGAGGGGAAGGCGGGCCTGACCGCCGATCTGGCGGCGATGACCGACATCAGCCCGCTGTTCGAGGCGATCCTGACCCACGTCCCGGCGCCCGCGGGCGATCCGGCTCACCCTCTCCAAATGCGGGTCAGCAACGTCACGGGGGACAGCTTCAAGGGCCGGATCGCGATCGGGCGGGTGGGCAACGGCGTGCTCCGGCAGGGAGCCGAGGTCGCGCACATCGCGCGCGACGGACGGATCGCCCGGTACCGCGTGATGGCGCTCATGACGTTCACGGGCCTGGAGCGCGCCGAGGTGGAGGAGGTCCGCGCGGGCGACCTGGCGGCCGTCGCGGGGATTCCCGACATCGGCATCGGCGAAACGATCGCCGACCCCGCGGAGCCGGTCGCGCTGCCGCTCCTCGACGTGGAGCAGCCCACGGTCAAGATGACGTTCAGCGTGAACGACTCGCCGTTCGCGGGGCGTGAGGGCGAGTACTCGACCTCCCGGCAGATCCGCGCGCGGCTGTTCAAGGAGCTCGAGACCGACATGGCGTTGCGGGTGGAGGACACGGGCGAGGGGGCCTGGGTGGTGTCGGGCCGCGGGGAGTTGCACCTGGCGATCCTCATCGAGCGGATGCGCCGCGAGGGGTTCGAGTTCCAGGTGTCGCGGCCCCAGGTCATCACCAAGCAGGTGAACGGCGCGACCTGGACGCCTTTCGAGCGGCTCGTGGTCGAGGTGCCCGAGGCATCGCAGGGCATCGTGATGCAAAAGCTCGGAGGCCGCGCCGCGGAGCTGGTCGAGCTGCGGATTGAGAAGGGCGTCGCGTTCATGGAGTTCGTCATTCCGACCCGCGGCCTGTTCGGGTACCGCAGCGAGTTCGTGATCGACACGCGCGGCCAGGGTCTCATCAACGCGACCTTCCTCGACTACCGGGCCGATCCGGGCAAGTGGAAGGAACGGGACCGCGGCTCGCTCGTCGCCTTCGAGACCGGGGAGACGGTGATGTTCGGTCTCCTCAAAGTCCAGGACCGCGGCACGCTGTTCCTGGGCCCCGGCATTCCCGTCTACAAGGGCCAGGTCGTCGGCCAGAACTCCCGGGGCGACGACATCCGCGTGAACGTCTGCAAGGCGAAGGTGCTGACGAACATGCGCTCCAAGGGCGACGGCGTGACGGATCACCACAACGCGCCCCGGCTCATGACCCTGGAGGAATCGCTGGAGTATATCGCCGACGACGAGCTGGTCGAGGTCACGCCGAAGACCGTGCGCATCCGCAAGGCGATTCTCGACGAGAGCGAGTGGCGTAAACAGAAGATCCACGGAATCAAGGCCTGATGGCGTCGTTCACGACGCGGCCGGTGATCCAGGGGAGCCGGGGCGTCGTGACGGCGGGCCACTACCTCGCGGCGGCGGCGGGGTTCCGGATCCTCGAGCAGGGCGGCAACGCGGTGGACGCGGGCGCCGCGATGACCTTCTGCCTCGCGCTGCTCGAGCCCCACAATTGCGGGCTGGGCGGCGAGGTGCCCGTCCTGCTCTACGCGGCGCGCGAGAAGCAGGCGTTCGCGCTGAGCGGCCAGGGCGGCGCGCCGCGCGAGATGACGGTCGAGTGGTTCCACCGCGCCGCGGTGGATCTCATCCCCGGCGACGGCCTCCTGCCCGCGACGGTGCCGGCGGTGGTCGGCACGTGGACCGCGGCGCTGGCGCGGTTCGGCACGATGCGCTTCGCCCAGGTCCTCGCTCCGGCGATCGAGCTCGCCGAGGAGGGATTCCCGATGTACCCGGATCTGCATGCTCACGTGGTCGCGAACGTGGAGCGCTACCGGCGCGACTATCCCGCGACGGCGGCGCTCTACGCGCCGGGCGGCACGCCGCCCGCGGTCGGCGAGCTCTTCGCGAACCCGGAGTGGGCGAGCGTGCTGCGGCGGATGTGCGTGGCGGAGTCCCGCGCCCAGAGCAAGGACCGCCAGGCCGGGCTCGAGGCTGCGCGCGACGAATTCTACCGCGGCGCGACCGCGGCGCGGATCGCGGACTTCATCGCGACCGCGTCCGTGCCCGACGCCACGGGGCGGCGGAACAAGGGGTTTCTCACGCGGGGGGACCTCGCGGAGTGGCGCGCGGCCGTCGAGGAACCGGTGCGCCTCGTATACCGGGACCTCGAGGTCTGCAAATGCCCCTCCTGGTCGCAAGGTCCGGTCTTCCTCCAGCAGCTCGCGCTGCTCGCGGGGTTCGATCTCAGGGGCCTGGGCCATAACTCTCCGGAGTACCTCCACACCTTGATCGAGTGCGCCAAGCTGGCGTTCGCCGACCGGGAGCGCTGGTACGGCGACCCCGCGTTCGACAAGGTGCCGATGGCGAAACTGCTCGCGCCGGAATACAGCGCCGCGCGCCGCGCGCTCGTCGGGGCGGAGGCGTCCGCGGAGTACCGTCCGGGGGAGCCGGAAGGGACCAAAGCGCCGGCGCCGCACGATCTCGCGGACGTCGCGGCCGACAACGCGTACGCGCGGCTGCATGCGCGCGACACCACCCACTGCGACGCCGTCGACCGCTGGGGGAACATGGTGGCCGCGACCCCGAGCGGAGGCTGGATCCAGTCCTCGCCCGTCATCCCGGGGCTCGGATTCGGCCTGGGGACGCGCGGCCAGATGTTCTCGCTCAACCCCGCGCGCGCCAACGCGCTGCATCCGGGGAAGCGGCCGCGGACGACGCTGACTCCGTCGTTGGTGCTCAAGGACGGCCGCCCGCATATGGTGTTCGGCACGCAGGGCGGCGACCAGCAGGACCAGTGGTCGCTCCAGTTCTTCTTGAACGTCGTGGAGTTCGGGATGGATCTACAAGAAGGCATCGACGCCCCCACGGTTCACACGTCCCACTTTCCCTCGTCGTTCTACCCGCGCGCGACGGCGCTGAACCGGATGACGGTCGAGGGCCGGATTCCGGCCGAGACGCGGGCCGCGCTGGAAGCGCGGGGGCACCAGGTCGTCGCGGGGGGCGATTGGGACCACGGGCGGGTGCTCGCGATCCGGATGAACCAGCACGGCGTCATGGAAGGCGCGGCCTCGCCGCGCGCGCGCATGGCGTATGCCATCGGATGGTGAGGTGGGCTTCGTCCGCCCCGTTCTCTTTGCACCCCTCCTCGCCCTCGCCGTCTCGTGTGCGCAGCCGCCGCCGGAGGCCGTTACCCACGGACGGCGGGATCTTCCTCGCGTGGCGCTCACGTTCGACGCCTGCTCGTCGCCCGGCCGCGACCGCTGCGACCGGGAGGTCGTGGACTGGCTGATCCGCACGCGCACGCCCGCGACGCTGTTCCTGGGCGGGAAGTGGATGGAAGAACAACCGGCCGTCGTCCGCCGCCTCGCGGAGCAGCCGTTTCTTGAACTGGGCACCCACGGCTACATGCACGAGCGCCCCGCGGCGCTGACCGACGGGCTCCTGCGTGCCGACCTGGAGCACGCGCTGGCCGTGCACGAGGCGCTCACGGGCTGCCGTCCCGCCCTCTTCCGCGCCCCGTACGCGGCGCGCGACGACCGGGTGACGCGGATCGCGGCGAGCCTGGGGCTGACGACGGTCGAGTACGACGTGGATTCCGGGGACCCCGACCCCGCGTTCGACGCGGAGCGGCTCGAGCGCTGGGTCGGACGGCAGACCCGCAACGGCTCCATCATCGTCATGCACATGAACGGCCGCGGCTGGCACACGGCCGAGGCCTTGCCCCGGATCGTGAAGCGGCTGCGGGCGGCGGGGTTCGAGCTGGTGACCATCGGCGACCTCCTGCGACCTGCCGCCTCCCGTTAGCGGTCGCTTCGGAATGGCTCGTCCGTCCCGCCTGACGGCGATATAATGGGTACACGATGGGGCTGATTCGCGTGAAGATCACGGTCGAAGGGAAGCGCCGGTCCTTGAAGACCGTCGCGCTGGTGGACACCGGTGCCACATTCTCCGTGATTCCGCAGGAGATGGCCCGACGGCTCGAATTGAGTGCGGGGCGCTCGTATACCGTCGAGCTGGCGGACGGACGGGTGGAACGGCTTCCCGCGACCACCGTGGGCATCCGGCTCGACGGGCGCTCCGCCCCGGTCACCGCGTTGATCTCTTCGAAGGGCGAGATGCTGCTCGGAGCCGAGACGCTCGAAGTGCTCGACGTCACGATGGATCCCAAGCGGCGCCGTCTCAAGATGGGTGGCCACTTCGCCCTCAAGGCCGCCTGACACCAGCCCGCGCTAGACTACAATTTGGTCCGTTTCACATTGGGGTGTCGCCAAGTGGTAAGGCACGGGGCTTTGAACCCCGCATTCCCTGGTTCGAATCCAGGCACCCCAGGGCGTCAAGACACTGGTAAAAATGACCGTCAGGTTCCTGACAGTCGGCGGTCAGCAGTCCCTCCAGGGCGGGCAGGTGGCGATACTCGATCTTCATCGTCCCTGTCCGCCCGTCGTATTCGATGCCTTTGATCAGCAGGCGTACCAGTTCCCCCCGCTCATCCGGCGTCAGGTGCTCGAACACGCGGCTGAACACGGCGAAGTTCCCCCTCACCACCTCGGCATCCACGGTTCTGGCCTCGAGCCGCTCGATCTCGGCTTGTAGCCCCACCGTGTCCGCCTCGACCTCCGTCTGCCGGGCCTCCAGGTCCGCTATCTTCCTGCCCACCGACTTGATGTTCTCGCCCTTCAACTGCGCCAGCGCCTGAACGAGGCCGTCTATCTCGTCCGTAAGGGACCGCCGCTCTCCATGCTTCTGGGCCATGCGCGCCCTCAGCGGCGGAAGGTCCTTCTCCCCGGCGTCCTTCGCCGTCCTGACCACGCGCTCCACCAGCTCCGGACTCCGGCTCAATGCCTTCAACCGCTCGATGACCTGGCCCTCGATCCTGCCCGCCGGAACGCACTTCACCGAGCACTGGTTCCTGTCCAGGTTGTTGACCTTGCTGCAACGGTAGTAACGGTATGACTGGTCCCGGCCCTTGGCATGGTACGAGGTCATGACCGACCCGCAGACGGCGCACCGGACGAGGCCCTTGAGGAGATGGTGGTGCTTATTCTGGGACGGCGATTTCGCGGCTTTTCCGTTCCGGCCCAGCAACTCCTGCACCCTCTGGAAGGTCCGCTCGTCGATTATGGCCTCGTGCTCGCCCTTGACCAGCTTCCCGTAGCAGTCAAGCATGCCGGTGTAGGTGGGATTTCTCAGGGTGTAGTGGAGGTTGGTCCGGCAGAAGGATTTTCCGCCCCGCCTGACCCCGGCCCTGGTGGTGTAGGTCTTGGCCCGGTAGCCCTTCTCATCGAGCAAGAGGGCCGTTTTCCCGAGCGAGCGCTCGCTCAGGTAAGTGGCGAACATGAATTTCACCTGCTCGGCCTCGATCGCGTTGATGACGAGCCTCTTGTCCTTGAGGTCGTACCCGAGGATGTTCGGCCCCCCTATCCACATCCCCTTCATGCGCATGGCCCTGATCTTCCCCTGCGTCCGCTCCGCTATCGTCTCCCGCTCGAACTGGGAGAACGTCATCAGGATCGAGCGCATGACCCGGCCGGCCGGGGTCGAGGTGTCTATCTGCTGGGTGACCGAAACGAACGAGGCGCCGTGCCGCTCGAGGAGGTCGAGCATCTCGAGGAAGTCCCGCATGTCCCGGCTCAGCCGGTCATACTTGTACGCGACGACCACCTGGACTTTGCCCTGACTTATGTCCCGCAGGAGCTGGCGCAGGGCGGGCCGGTTCGTGTCCTTGCCGGAATACCCGGCATCCTCGTACTGAGCCGGGGACGGCTTCCACCCCTCGCCTTCCCGGCTCTTGAGGAACGCCTCGCAGTATTCCCGCTGGGCGTCAAGGGAGCTGAACTTGCCCTCGGCCTGCTCCTCGGTCGAGACGCGGGTGTAGACGGCGCAGTGGATGACCTCCTGAACCGTCGCCTCGCTCCGTGATTCGACCAGCGTTCTCATGCCAGTGACATGAGGCTATGGGTGCGCGGGCAAGTCAAGGGCCGTCCTCCTTGGCCGCCTCAGAAGCGGCGCGTTCAGGCGCGGATGTGGCGGCCCCCGCTCCCTTTGCCCGTTGCGCCTCGATCATGCGCAGAACTCCCCGGGCCAGGAGGTCCGCTATGGCCTCCATCCGCTCCTCGACCATCATCAGGTCCGCGCAGTCCGCTGGTCCGTCGTGTTCTTCCATGGGGTCCCTTACTGGATAAAGGGGGGGTGAGAAAGCCCGAGTTTGACATCACCGAGGACGGGAAAAGAGGGGCCCAAAACGCTGATGGGTATTGCGGACCGGAGCCGCTATTATTTGGATGATGGCTACCGCGCACTTCGATTCGATAGCCGACGTCCTGAGCTCCCTTCGCGCCGACGTGCCGGAGAACCCTCTCGGTACCGATCGGTCGCGGGAACAGTATGAGTGGATCGACTGGGGAGACGACGATGGCGGGAGGATCATGCCCTCGCTCAACTCCCCCTTCACGTCGCCTTACCTCTACCGCGGTCAGACCAAGAGGCATTCCCGCTGCCTGCCGAGCCTCTATCGCGAGCTTACCCGGGATGTCGAGTTGGTCACGCATCCTCAAAAGCTTTCGCCGAAACGTCGGGATGGCTACTTGCTTTCCCAGATTCGGATCGCAGAGTTCCTTTCCCTGCTCGATCAGCATCCTGCCATCGGGTTTGCTCGGGAGATTGGTCTTCACCTCAGCCAGATTGCACTTGCCCAGCACTACGAAATCCCAACTGATCATCTCGACCTGACCGCGGACCCTGAAGTTGCAGCGTTTTTCGCCGCCTGCTGGTGCGATGATAGAGGCGAATGGCACGCTGTTGAAGACGGGGAAGGGATAGTTTATCGCTTTGACCTGACGGCGTTCCCGGGCGCTCTCGGCGACAAGTTCGAACCGGCCGCGTTCTTCCGATGCGTCGAGATGATTGGCCTCCAGACACTGCCCCGCCCCGGCGAGCAGAAAGCGTGGACCATCCGGCTGCCCCTCGGTCTGGACTTCGAGAGGCTCCCGCTCGACGTGTTCACTTTTCGCCACCGAAGCGAGGTCGGCCGCACCCTCCTGGACCGATTCGACCACGGACGCATCCTCTTCCCTCGTGACGTTTTAGCGGAAGCGGCCAAAACGATCCGGACATCCAGTTCCGTGCCGACGAGCATTCTGAGGAAGGTGCTGATTGACCACGAGTGCCGTCCAGACATGCTCGACGAGGCGGTGCGCTCATACTGCTATAGATTCCGGGACGAATTCAGGATCGACGCTACAGATCGCCAGCCCCTTGCCCTCGATCCCGAACAGGTCGCCACTGCCGTTGCCGAGGTAGAGCGTACGCGTGCTGGCTTCCTGGGCAATGTGGGCGTTCGTCCCGTCAAGATCCGAGACATTCCTGTGCTGATCTCGCTCTTGGCCGACCGCCGTGATTGGAACCGGGCTACCTCGGCGAAGGTCTTAGGTGAACTTGGCGCCACAGCCAAAGATGCGCTGCCGGCCCTTCGCGCTGCGCTTCATGATGTAAGCGGGATTGTTCGAACGGCGGCCGCCACTGCAATACGCCAGATTTCGGAAAGTGGCTCGTGTAGCCTCTCCAGGGATGCATAATCAGGCTCTCCGGCAGGCCTCGAAGAGCGCGCCCGAGACGATAGCATCGTGCCTGGCCCGGATGAACGCTCCCTCGAACTCGACTCGTCCTGTGTAGAAGCGATTCCCGAGCATCCCCTGGATGGTTGATGCCCTCCAGGGCCCGCCCTTCTGGGTCTTCACCCCCTGCTCGTTGAGGCGGGCGGCTATCCGGTGCGGCGTCCTCCCCTCGGCGTGCCAGCGGAAGACCTGCTTGACCACCCTGGCCTCTTCGGGTACCACGTTGATACGACCGTCGCCGTTGCGGTACCCGTATGGCAGCC
>CAYHEI010000119.1:0-8117 GCA_964355385.1 uncultured bacterium
GCGCTTCCGGTCGCGCTCGGCGTCGCGGTGTCGCTCTCCCTCCGCCTGCCCCGCGTCCGCACGCTCCGGGCCGCGGGATCCTGCGCGCTGCACGCCAGCGTTCTGCTCCTCCTCGTGGGGATCGGCTGGAACCGCCTCGGCGCGGAGCGCGCGCTGGTCACGGGCATCGAGGGGGAGGCGGCCCCGCTCCCCGGCACCGCGCTCACCCTGCGCGTGTCCAAGGTCCATCCGCTGTTCCGGTCGGGCCGCTGGCTCAAGGGCGAGGCCGCCGACTGCACGCTGTTCGACGGCCGTTGGCCCGCGGCCCAGGGAACGATGCACGTCAACCGGCCGCTGGCGTACCGGGGGACCCGGTTCTACCTGCAACGCCATGGTTTCGCGGTGCGGCTCCATGGCGCGCATACCGGGACGGGACACGAATTCGCCGGGTGGATGAAGCTCGACACGATCTTGACCCCGCGGCCGCTCTACTGGCGGAACCTCGCCGGGACCGGCCTGCCCTTCCGCGGCGTCGCGGTCTTCCATCCCGCGGCGGACGGCCCGTTCCCGCGCGACCCGTCGCTCCGCCTGGTGTTGGACGCGCCGGACGGGCGTCCGGCTTCGGCCGTCCTGCGCCCCGGCGAACGACTCGTGCATGGATCGTTCACGCTGGATTGCGGAGAAGTCCGCCACTGGGCCGCCTTCTCGGTTCGGCGCGACCCGGGCCTGGGGCTCATCTTCGCCGCCTTCTGGCTCGCCGCGGCCGGCGCGGCCGCCGCGCTGCTGCCGCGGGTGTTCGGATGAGCACCGCCGAGGTCGTCGGGCTCTGGGTCGCGGTCGCGGCGTACGCGGCCGCCTTCGTCCTGGCGGTGTTCGGTCTGGTCCTGTCCCGGCCGGCTGCGCTGGGGGCGGCGTTCGGCGCCACCGCCGCCGGCTGGTTCGCCCAAGGGAGCGCGCTGGCGTTCCGGGGGGTCGCGGAATGGTCGCCGCCGTTCAACACCTACTACGAGTCGGTGCTGTGCGGCACCTGGCTGGCGACCGGCGCCCTGCTCGTGCTCGCCCGCCGGTCCGGTGGCCTGCGCCCCGCGCTCGCGATCCTCAATCCGGTCAGCCTGCTGCTGCTGGGTTCGGCGATGTTCACGGACCGGAGCCTGCGCGCGCTGATCCCCGGCCTCCAGTCGTGGTGGCTCGTGGTCCACGTCTGCTTCGCGCTCCTGGCGTTCGGCTGCATGGCGGTCGCGGCCGCGACCGGGCCGCTGCTGTGGTTCCCCCGGGCGGCCCGGGCCCCCGCGCCCGCCGTGCTGGACCGGCTGCTCTTCCGGGCGTTCGCGCTGGCGTTCATCTTCCAGATCGTGATGATCGCCTCCGGCTCGATCTGGGCGAACCAGGCCTGGGGCCGGTGGTGGGGCTGGGACCCGATCGAGACGTTCTCGCTCCTCACGCTGATCGCGTTCGGAATCGCGCTGCACTTGAAGATCCAGTTCGGGTGGTCGGGACCCCGGCTGGCCTGGCTCGCCGTCGCGGGCTTTCTGCTCACCGTGTACGGCATCTGGGGCGTGCCGTTCTTCCAGCAAAGCGTCCACCTCTACCAGGGCCCGCGCGGCTCCGGAGGAGGCTGACGCCGTGGCGGTCATGGTCATGCTCAACAACTGGTTCCACGACTTCTCCGTCGCGCTCCTCGTGGCGTGCCTGCTCGTCATCTGGGCGATGAACCGGCCGGCGCTGGGCATCCCGCTCGCCGCGCAGCGCCGCCTGTACCGTTCTCTCTCGCGCGTCGCGCTCGGCTGCTGGATCGTCCTGGCGGTCGCGGGCGCCGTCCGCACCTGGGCGTATCGGGATTACGAGTGGCAGCCCGCCGCCGGCCGGGGCCAGGTGGCCGCGCTCGCGGTGAAGCACGTCGTGCTGGTCGCGCTCGTCGTCGTCGGCGTAATCGGTCAGTTCCGGGTGCGGCGCAGGCTCAAGCCGTGAAGATTCTTCTGGTCACTCCGCCCTACCACTGCGGCGTGGTCGAATCCGCGGGACGGTGGATGCCCCTCGGCCTCTTCACGCTGGCCGGGGCGCTGCGCGACGCGGGCCACGACGTCGAGGTGTACGACGCGATGACGCTCTTCCACACCCAGGAAGACGTCGCGCGGACGATCGCGACCCGCGCGCCCGACGTGGTGGCCGTCACGACGATCACCGCCACCGCGCCCGCGTCGCTCGAAGTCCTGCGCGCCGCGAAACGGGTCGCTCCCCGGACCGTGACGGTCATGGGCGGCGTGCACGGCACGTTCCTCTGGCAGGAGGTCCTGGGCGCGCCGGACAGCCCCGTGGACTACGTCGTTCGCGGGGAGGGGGAGGAGACGCTGCCCGAGCTGCTCGCGTGCCTGGGTGCCGGCGGCGACCCCGCCCGGGTGGCCGGCGTCGCGTGCCGGCAGGACGGGGTGCCGGTCTCCGCCCCGCTCCGCCCGTTGCTGGCGGACCTCGAGGCGCATCCCCCGGCCTGGGACCTCGTCAACTGGGACGACTACACGTACTTCCCCTTCCCGGGGTCGCGGCTGGCGATCGTCAGCAGCTCGCGCGGATGCGTCTTCGGGTGCAGCTTCTGTTCGCAGCAGAAGTTCTGGAACCGGAGCTGGCGCCCGCGGCGGCCCGAGGCCGTCGTCGCGGAGCTGGAGCACCTGCGCGACGCTTACCGGGTGGACGTCGCGCTGCTGGCGGACGAGTACCCGACCCCGGATCAGGAACGGTGGAAGCGCCTGCTGGACCTCCTCCGCGCGCGGCGGCTGGGCACCCGGCTGCTGATGGAGACGCGCGTCGAGGACATCGTGCGAGACGCGGAGCTCATGCCGGACTACCGGTCGGCCGGCATCATTCACGTGTACGTCGGCGTGGAGGCGACCAGTCAGGCCGCGCTCGACCGGTTCAACAAATCGCTCCGGGTGGAGCAGTCCCGCGAGGCGCTGCGGCTCATCCACGGCGTGGGCATGGTTTCGGAGACTTCCTTCGTGCTCGGCATGCCGGAAGAGACGCCCGCGACGATCCGCGCCACGCTGGAACTCGCGAAGGACTACGACCCGGATTTCGCCCACTTCCTGCTCATCGCCCCCTGGCCGTACGCGGACATCTACCCGGAAGTGGCGCCGTACCTCGAAAGCCGGGACTACGCCGACTACAACCTGGTGACCCCCGTGGCCCGCTCGGCGGCCATGTCCCGTGCGGAACTGATGGCGGCCTCGGTGGAGTGCTACCACAAGTTCTATATGGCCAAGCTGCCCAAGTGGTTCGGCATGGCGCCGGGCTTCAAGAAGGACTACCTCCTGACGTCGATGCGGCTGATCATGAAGAGCTCGTTCCTGCAGCGACACATGGGCGGGCTGGGACGGATTCCCGCCGAGGTCGAACGGTACCTCGGCGCGCTGGCGGGAACGCCGGGCGGGCGGGCGTGACGCCCCGCCGGATCGCCGCCGGCCTGGCCATCCTCCTCGCGCCCTCCGCCGCGTTCGCGGAGGACTTCCATGCCGCGGCGCAGCTCCGCGCGGCATACGACGACGTCGCGGTCCAAACGCCCGCAGGAGGTTGGAAGCACTACGGAATGCTCGCGCAGAACTACGGGGCGAACGTGGGCGGGCCGTTGGGCCTTCCCACGCTGGGCAACGGCAACATCGCGTTCGGCTGGCAGGACGGCTCGAACGTGTCCCGCTTTATGCAGGGCGGCCGCGCGCGCCAGCAGCAGTCGGATGTGTCGCTCACCGGAGCGCTCTTTTCCGACGATGTCCGAAAGGTGGTGAACATCTCCCCCTTCATGACCCGCTCGAAGTTCAACGCCTCCTCGCCTGACGGACCATCGCGGGACTTCATCGACGTCGCCACGGGCGGCACCGGCAGCGTGTCGTTGCCCGGCTGGCCCATCGTCGCGGTGTCCTACCGGGCCACCGCCCGGGAGGACTCGACCCGGCCCGGATCGAAGGGGGACGCCACCACATCGCGGGAAGACCGCGTCCACTACACCAACGGCCCCTGGCGTTTCCGGTACGAGCGGCAGGTCCGCGCCATGACGCCGGCCGGGACGTCCGCCGCACGCCCCGAGTCCGACGCCCTCCAGACCGCCGCGGAATTCCAGAAGTCCAACAACGGGCTCAAGGCATGGCACCTGCAGGCCTTCAACGGGTCCGCCGGGTACAGCGGTGCCCGCACCGGTTCCGCGGCCCGCCGCGGGGCCTATACCGAACAGATGGCGCTGGCCACGGAACGCCGCACGCTCGGCGGCGTGAGCTGGTACGTGGGCCTCGGCCAGGGGGTGGCGACCGTGCCGGACAAGTCCTCGCCCGCGCTCTCGCACGACGCGACGTTGACCGGCTCCAAGGGACTTCCGCACATCGACATGAGCAACCAGATCGCGTTTGCGAACCGGATCGGCGGGGGACAACCTTCAAACTCGCTGCGCGACCAGCTCAGCGCGGAGACGCGCTGGTGGGGTAGCCGGCTCGGCTGGGCCGTCCAAGCCGAAGGATCCGCCACGTGGGCGCCCGGCGGCGCGACAGCCGGCGACAGCCTCTCGCAGCGCTTTTCCGTGGCGCCCGCCACCACGATCGAACTGTTCGGCACGCACGCCTTCGGCACCACCCGGCCGCTGGGCGGAAGCGTCCTCGCGCGTACGAACCGGGTCGGCGGCGGTGGAGCCTGGCGGCCGATCCCGGGCGTCGAGGTGAAGGGAACGGCCGAGCGGTCCGGCAGCCGCTCCCGGTCCTCCGCCGAGGTCGTCACGACCACCACCGGCGCGGAGGGACGGCTCAGCGTCATCCCGGGCCTGAGCTTCGGTGTGACCGCCAACCACCAACAGCAGACCGGCGTGGGCACGCTCAGCCTCGGGGCCGATGTCACCTGGACGCCGCCGCTCGAGGGCCTCACGCTGGACGCCCGCGTGTACCGGACTGCGCCATCGTCCGGCCCGGCCGGCCGCTCCGCCGCAACGGCTACGTCGGATGCTTCCCTAGGCGGCCGGTACGCGGTCGGCCGAACGCAGGCCGGCATCCGCTGGGAAACGCGAGGCCTGGCCGCCTCCTCCGCCTACCGCCACCTCGTCGCCGACCTGACGCGCAGTTTCTGATCGGTTGCTGACCGGGAACGGGCATCAGCTCCTGACCGTCGTCAGTCATCGCTTGTTGCCTCCGCCATTCACGGCCCACCCTCCACCCGCCACAATAGTGCCATGGACAAAGGTTATTGCGCGCGACCCGGCGCCGGAAATCTCGAACGCTTCGGACGGGGTATGATCAGGGTCATCCCGACGTCCGGCGGGAGCCCCGCGACCCGATGGTACAGCATCATGGGCAATCCTCCCAGGCAAGGCGAGAATCGCTTCATGTCCAAGAACGGCTCGAGCACCAGCGCGCGCGATCACGAGGAGGCACCTACCATGACGTCCATCTTCCATCGCTTCTTCCGGATCGGCCGGGTGCTCGCAATCCTGGCGCTCGCGGCCGGCGCGCAGCGCGCGGAGGCGGCCGTGGTCCTGTCCGCATCCGCCATCGTCACGTCCGCGGCGACGGTGAGCGTGGGGCAAACCATCACCGTGCAGCTCACGGTGTCCAACACGGGCGCCACGAGCGCCTTGAGCGTCACCGCGTTCCTCGCCGCGCAGAGCGCGGACTGCGCCGCGGTCACGCTGTCCGGTCCCACGCCGGCCACCCTCCTCGAGATCGTCCCCAATGATTCCATCATCTATTCATACTCAGCCCTCGCCACGGCCGCTGGAAACGTCTTCTTCACGGTGTCCGCGTCCGGGGACGACGGCGGCGCCAATGTCGATGCGCCATTGGACTGGAGCACGACGGTCCTGATCGAGACGGCGGCGGCGCTGTCGGCGTCGCTGGTCGCCGTGCCGACGCCGTCGGGCACGATCACGTGCGTGGGATCTTCCATCATCGTGACGTACACGGTGACCAATGCGGGGCAGGCGGACGCGACGCTGGTCGCGCCGGTGGTCAAGGCGGTGGCCGGCGGCGGCACCACGGTGACGCTGGTCGGCCCGACGCCGGCGGCGCCGGTGACGATCGCCGGCGGCGCGAACATCACCTTCACCTACACCGCGACGGGCGCGGAAACGGGTTCCGTCTTCTTCACGGCGACGGTGGCGGGGACGGACGAGAACAGCGCCGCGGTGGTGTCCGTGGCGCAGAGCGTTTCGACGACGGTGCTCGTCACGGGGCTCACCACCACGGCCGCGCGATCCAACGCGGTGGTGTCCACGGGCCAGTATTTCAACGTGACGTTGGCGGTGACGAACACCAGCAGCGTGCCGGTGACGAACCTCTCGCCACGGGTGCGTGTGGGGCCAGGGGCATCCTTCGTCACGCTCGTGAGCGGGCCGCAGCCGACGGCGCCGCTGGACCTGGAGCCGGGAGCGTCGCAGACCTTCACCTACACCTACAGCCCGGTGGGGGCGGGGGTCGTGACATTCAGCCTGACGGCGGCGGGGACGACCACGTGCGGGACGGCGCTGAGCTTCGCGAAGGTGTCCGTGACCGTGTTGACGGCCACGGCGCTGGCCGCGCAGTTCAACACCGTCTTCTCGGTCACCGCGACGGGGATGAAATTCCTGGTGCTGCTCACGGTCACGAACACCGGGGGCACCTCGGCGACGAGCGTCAAGGCCGCCATTCCGCTGGTGTTCGGCTCGGGAAGCGCGACGACGACGACGGGGTCGAACCCCTCGAGCAAGACCCTGGCCGCCGGGGCGGCGGTGACGTTCACCTGGACCTTCACGGCGTCCACGCTGGGATCGCTGTCGTTCTCCACGTCGGCGACCGGCACGGACGCGAACTCGGGGGCCACCATCACCGCGCCCGCGCTGGGGGCGGCGCCGAACGGCTTGCTGCTGCGGCTGGTGCCGCTGCGGACGGATCTGCTCTACGGCCAGCCGGTCATCGTCACGCTGACCGTGACGAACGGCGGCGCGGCCGCGACGAACCTGAGGCCCGTGCTGTGGTCGTCGTCCCTCGTCACGGTGAGCGGGCCGACGCCCGCGAGCGTGGCGGCGCTCGCCGCGGGAGCGGGGGTCACGTTCAGCTTCACCGTGACGCCGCTGACGGCGGTGGGGACGGTGTCGCTCTCGGCGACGGCGACCGCGGTCGTGACGGACGCGACCGGCAGCACCGTGCTCGTGGTGTCGTCGAAGGCGACGTCATCCGTGACGGTGCGTTCGAACAAGACACTGAAAGCCCGCCTCTCATGCGCCCGGGCGGCGTTCGGGTTCGGCGGTCCCGTGCAGTTCATCCTCTCGGTGACGAACACGGGGGGCTCGACGGTCACGAACATCACGGCCGCCATCTGGACGGACGGGAAGGCCACGGTGGATGCGGCGTCCTCGCCTGCGGTGGTCGCCTCGCTGAAACCGAACGAGGCGGCGAGCTTCACCTGGAACGCGGTGCCCACGACGGCCTCGGCGGTCACCTTCACGGCGAGCGCGTCAGGCCTGACGGTCGATCCCAACGGGGCCACGGTGGTGACCTCGGCGCTGGTGACCGCGGTCGTGCAGGGCATCCCGGCTCCGGACGCGGAGAGTTCGTACGTCTTCCCTTCGCCGGCGCGGGATGTGGCGCGCATCGCCTACACGATGGCGGAGCCGGGCAGCGTCACGATCCGGATCTACAACGAGATCGGGGACCGCGTGGGGACGCTGACCGACACCGGGAAGGGGGCGGGGCTGCAGTTCTCCGAGTTCGCGACGACGGGACTGGCCTCGGGCGTGTACTTCTATTTCTTGAAAATCGAGTACGACTCGGGAGCGGCCGGGGAGAAACAGAAGAAGCGCAAGTTCGTGGTGCTGCACTAATGGAGGCGCCGATGATCCACACGACGATCGCCGGAGGGATACGGATGGGACTGGTGGCGCTGGCGGCGAGTCTGCTGGCCGGCCCGGCGGGGGCGGCGGCGACGCTGACGATCGAGGACGCGGCGGGGCGGGCCATGCCCGCGACCCAGCAGCACGGGACGGCGCGCGCGATGGCGATGAACTCCGCCTGGGTGGGCGTCGCCGAGGGGACGCCCGCGCTGCAGTGGAACCCGGCGGGACTGGGCCACCTGACCGAGGCGGAGATCGGGCTGCAAGATCGGAAGAGCACACGTCTGAACTCCAGTCACGAGTGGATATC
>CAYHEI010000120.1:0-8110 GCA_964355385.1 uncultured bacterium
TGGACACCCGGCTGGGCGGGGAGGACGGCGTCACCCCGTCGGAGGGCGAGGCGCAGCGGCTCTCGATCGCGCGCGCGCTGCTTATCGACCCCGCGATCGTGATTCTCGACGAGGCCACGTCCTCGCTGGATTCGACGGAGGAGGCGCGGCTGCAGCAGGCGGTCAAGGAACTGCTGCGCGGGCGGACCGCGATCATCATCGCGCAC
Organism: uncultured bacterium; assembly: GCA_964355385.1. GTDB lineage: Bacteria > Oederibacteriota > CAKKQC01 > CAKKQC01 > CAKKQC01 > CAYHEI01. The sequence goes on from CAYHEI010000120.1 coordinate 207, forward strand.
CGGCTCTCGACGGTGCGCACGTGCGACCTGGTCGTCGTGCTGGAGCGGGGGCGGATCCTCGAGCTGGGCGCGCCCGGGGAGCTGCTCGCGCGGCCCGACGGGGTCTATGCCCGGTTGCACCGGGCGCACTTCGCCGCGGGGGTGCTGTCGTGAACTCGACGACCCCGCGCGCTCCCGTCTCCCATGCGTGGAGGTTCTTCCGGGAGTTCATCGCGCCGCACCGGACGGTCGTGACGCTGCTCGTGGCGAACATCCTGCTCCGGGTCGCGGCGGGCTTTTGGTGGCCCTACGCGAACGCGACGATGGTCGACCGGGTGCTCGTCGCCGCGGCGCCCGCCTGGAAGGTCGCGATGACGATCATCCTGGTCGGCTTCGTGGTGCTCACGTTCAACCATCTCCTCGTCTTCCTCTTCAACCGGATCCTCTTCCGCCTGCTCGTGGTCGTGACGCAGCGCACGCGCACGCGGCTGGCCGATCGCATGTTGAAGCTCTCGCAGCAGTTCTACGACGCCTCGCACGTCGGCCGCCTCCTGACCACCGCGGTCGGCGACCCCGGGTCGATCACCCAGGTGATGACCGCGGGGATGATCAACGCGCTGGCGAACGCCCTGATCGTGCTCGGCGGGTACGTGATTCTCTTGAACATGAACGTCACCCTGACGCTCGCGATCACCGCGGTCTTCCCCGGGATGGTCGCGGCCTTCTTCGTGCTGCGCCCGCGGATGTACGCGGTGAGCGAGAAGATCCGGGAGAACTGGGGGATCATTGGCGGCATGGTGTCGGAGAAGATCAGCGCGGTGCGGGTCGTCCGCTCGTTCGTGGCGGAGGACGTCGAGTCGGACCGTTTTCGCAAGCGCGTGGAGCGGCACCGCGACCTGCACCTCGAGTACAACCGCTACGCCGCCACGTACGGCCTCGTCAACGGGCTCTCGATCCACCTGGGGTACATGATCGTCTTCCTGATCGGCGGCTGGTTCTACCTGCAGGGCCGCGCGACGCTCGGCACCGTCGTCGCGTTCTACGGCTATTTCTCCTCGCTGTGGCCGGCGGTGCTGCAGATCTGCAACATCCCCCAGATGCTGGCCTCCGCCGCGGGCTCGCTGACCAAGGTGTTCCGGCTGCTCGACGAGCCGCTGGCGATCGCGAGCCGGGAGGGCGCGACGCGGCTGGAGGAGCCCGTGCGGGAGATCGCGTTCGAGGGAGTGTCCTTCCGGTACGCGCCGAACCTGCCCTGGGCGCTGCGCAACGTCTCGCTGACCGTGCGCGCCGGGGAGCAGCTCGGCGTGATCGGACCGAGCGGTTCGGGCAAGTCCACGCTCATGGCGCTCATGCTGCGCTACTACGATCCGACGGAGGGGCGCGTGACGGTGAACGGCCGGGACCTGCGCGAGTGGGACCTCGCCACCGTGCGCCGCGCGTTCGGCCTCGTGCCGCAAGACGTGATTCTCTTCTCGGGATCCGTGCGCGAGAACATCCTGTACACGCACGACCGGCGCGATGACGCGACCATCCGGGGAGCGCTGGAACGGGCCGAGGCGGCTGAGTTCGTGGACCGGCTCGCGCAAGGCCTGGACACCGAGATCGGGGAGCGGGGGGTGTCCCTCTCGGGGGGGCAGAAGCAGCGCCTCTCGATCGCACGGGCGCTGCTGGCCGTTCCGCAGTTCCTGGTGCTCGACAACTGCACGAGCGCCCTGGACGGCGAGACCGAGCAGCGGCTGCTGGCGGCGCTGCGCGCGGCGCAGGCGGGCCGGACGGCGGCGATCGTGAGCCACCGGGTGGCGAGCGTCCTGCACTGTGGCCGCATCCTGGTCATGGACGCCGGTCGGATCGTCGAGTCCGGCGCTCCCGCCGCGCTTGCCGCCGCGGGCGGCTACTTCGCGGATATTCGCCGACAGCAAGAGGGGTTGGTTCCGGCCTGATAGGATAGACGCCATGACATTCGAAGAACTGGGCCTCCATCCCGATCTCCTCAAGGGAATCCACGACTTGGGCTTCGCCCGGCCGACGCCGGTGCAGGAAGAGGCGATCCCGCACATCCTGGAAGGAAGGGATGTTATCGCCTGCGCCCAGACCGGGACCGGCAAGACCGCGGCGTTCGTACTCCCGATCCTGCACCGACTGCTGTCCGCCCCCAAACAGCGCGGGCCCCGCGCCCTCATCCTCGCGCCCACGCGCGAGCTCGCGCAGCAGTCCATGGACCAGCTCACGGCGCTCTCGCGCTACGTGCCCCTGCGCGGCGCGGCGGTATACGGCGGGGTGTCCATGGCGCCGCAGATCAAGGCGCTGTCCCAGGGGGTGGAGCTGCTCTCGGCGACGCCCGGGCGCCTGCTCGACCACGCCGCGTCGCGCAGGGTGGTCTTCACCCACGTGGACACCTTCGTCCTGGACGAGGCGGACCGCATGCTGGACATGGGCTTCCTGCCGGACATTCGCCGGATCGTCGCGTTGCTGCCGCCCAAGCGCCAGAACGTCATCATGTCGGCGACGATCCCCGACGAGATCATGGGGCTGGTCAAGCAGATGTGTCACGATCCCGTGACGATCCAGATTGGGTTGAAGTCCCGCCCGCCCGTCGGGATCCGTCACGCCGTCTACCCCGTCTCGCACGAACAGAAGATCGAGCTGCTGATGCGGCTGCTCAACGGAATGGGCGAGGTCTCGTCGGTCATCATCTTCGTCCGGACCAAAGAGCGGGCCGACCGGCTCGCGGCGCACATCGAGCGCACCGGGATCCGCGTCGCCGTCATGCACGGCGACCGCGACCAGCGGGAGCGTACGCAGGCCCTCGAGGCCTTCCGGTCGGGGGAGCGGCAGGTTTTGGTCGCCACGGACGTCGCGGCGCGGGGCATCGACATCAAGGATGTCACGCACGTCATCAACTACGACCTCCCCGAGACGCCCGAATCGTACGTGCACCGGATCGGCCGCACCGGCCGCGTGGAGGCCGAGGGCGATGCCTTCAGCCTCATGGCGCCCGAGGAGGAAGGCTGGATCCTCGCGGTCGAGCGGCAGGTGCTCGGCCAGGCGATCCCCCGCGTCACGCTGCCGGACTTCGCGTACAAGAAGCCCTTTGCGGTGGGGTCGTACCATCCCCGTCCGCACTACATCGGCGACAAGAAGCCCGGTCAGCGGGGCGGCTTCGGCGGCCGGGGTGGCGGCGGGCGGGGCGGCGGGGGCGGAGGCTTCCGCCGACGGTAATAGCCTATCCGCGGTCTGCTACACTCGGGTTGAGAGGGTGTGACATGAAAGGTGAGATCGTCATCAGGGGCCGGAAGGTGCGGCGTTTCAGCGTGCAAGTGAATATCTACGCGACGAAGCAGTCATTCGCCGCGGACTGTCCCGCGCTTCGGCTGGCCTCGCATGGCAAGACGGAACGAGCCGCCCGGCGTGCCCTATCGAGCGTCATCGAGGTGTTCCTCGAGGAATGCCTGGAGATGGGAACGATAGATCGAGTGCTGGCTGATCGCGGCTGGCGGAAGCGCCCGGACCGTCCGACCACGATTCAGACAACCGAGGCTCATTGGATTCCCCCCAAAGTGTTGAGCCGCCAGATCTCCATCCCCGCCGCCGCCTGATCCGGCGTCGTGCGGCCGGACGACTTTCGTCGGTATCTTGAATCTCTCGGCTGTACGCACCGGCGAACTCGTTCTGACGGAATGGAGGTCTGGATCAAGATCGGCGTGGACATTCCCATCGTCTTCTTCAGTCGCGGCGATCTGACGGACGTGGAATTGCGCCGACTGCTGGATGATCTGGGGGCTGCCCCATCGGATCTCGCCGCGTGGCGCAAGCGTCGAGCTTGAAATAGACCTACGACCCTTCCCAGCCGCCGCGGCCGGAGAGGCCGCGGGACTTAAGGAGGCGGGCGCGGGTGACCGCGTCCTCTCCGAACTTCTTCTTCACGCGGTCCACCGCGACGGCGGCCCGGCGCCGTTTGTCCTCCGCGCGGTCCGGGAAGAGCGCCTGCTGGCCCGCGTCGCGCGGCGCCAGTCCCGTGGCGCCGACGCCGAGCAGCCGGACCTTCCGTCCGCCGAGCGACACTTTCTCCCGGAACAACCGCACCGTTTCCGCGTAGAAGGTCTCGCCCAGGTCCGCGGGGCGAGCCAGCGTCGCCTCCCGCGTCACGGTCTTGAACGTTTCGTCGCGTACCTTGAGCGTGACGACGCGCGCCGTCAGGCCGTCCGCGCGCAGCCGCTCCGCGACGTCGTCCGCGAGCGCGAGCAGGACGGACTCGATGCGCTCGCGGTCGGCGAGGAAGACGGTGAAGGTGGTTTCGCGGGACATGCTCTTGGCCTCGCCCCCGGTTTCGACGGGGCGGTCGTCCTCGCCGCGCGCGAGCGCTTGCAACTCGCCGGCCCATGAGCCCAGCTCGGCGGCCAGCCGGTCCGGCGGGCAGGCGGCCCCCTCCCCGATCGTGCGCAAGCCCAGCCCGGAGAGCCGCTCGGCGGTCTTGGGTCCGACGCCCCAGATGCGGCGCACCGGCAGGGGAGCCAGCCGCGCCGCCGCGCGAGCCGCGGGGATCACCGTCAGCCCGTCCGGCTTCTCGAGGTCCGAGGCGACCTTCGCGAGGAACTTGTTCGGCGCGACGCCGACGCTGCATGTGAGTCCGGTCTCGCCGCGCACGCGCTCCTTGATCGTCCGGGCGATCTCTTCCGGCGGGCCGAACAGCGCATGGCAGGCGGTGACGTCCAGGAACGCCTCGTCCACGGAGATCTGCTCCAGCAGCGGCGTGAACGAGCCGAGGATCGCCATGATCGTCCGGCTCACCTCGGCGTAGCGTTCGCCGCGCGGGGGGAGGAAGACCGCCTGCGGGCACAGGCGCACCGCGGTCGCGGACGGCATCGCCGAGTGCACGCCGAACTTGCGGGCCTCGTACGAGGCCGCCGCCACGACGCCGCGGGTCCCGGGCCGTCCGCCGACGATCACCGGCTTGCCCCGGAGCGCGGGGTGGTCGAGAATCTCGACGGAGGCGAAGAAGGCGTCCATGTCCACGTGCAGGATCGCACGCACGGCGGGCGGGGTCAGCGGCTGGAGTCGAAGATCGGTCCGCCGGCGCCGCTGAGGGCGTCCAGGGCGGGAAGCACGAAGGTGTGCCACTTGAGACCCGCGACGAGCCACAGGAGCAGCGCGGCCATGACCCAGTCCGAAAGGCCCAGCAGCCGTGGCGCCCAGGCGGGGCGCAGGACCAGCAAGACCGGGGCGTCGGGGTCGGTCACGCCCCGCGCCTCGAGCAGGTATCCCGTCCAGGTGAGCAGACACCACCCGGCGAGCGTGATGACCGCCACGCCGGCGCACCACGGGGCGGCGCCGCTCTTCATGAGCCAGGTGGCCAGCAGTGCGGCGGCGGCGAATCCGAACGCCCGATACCTCAGATGCAGGCGGTCCGCGCGGGCCAGGGCGTCGGCCGACGGACTCGCTGGTGGGCGATTGAGGGGTGCCATCGGGCCGATTATACCCCCGTATAATGGGCGCGTGTCCGCTCCTCGCGGTCTCACGCGGCTGGTCCCGGCCCTCGCCCTGGCGCTGGCTGCGGCCGACGGGTATGCCTCCCAGGACTTCACCTGGAGCTCCATCGGCAGCATGAACAGCTACCGGTATGCCCCGGGAATCGTCGTGGCGGCGAACCAGATCTTCCTGCTCGGTGGCGGCACCGGTTCGACCTGGACGTGCGGGTCGGGGGCGCTCAACGGGGTCCAGGCCTACGACCCCGGAACGAATTCCTACGTCTCGAAGCTCGCGATGCCGACGGCTCGCTACGGGATGGCGGTGGCTGAAGTGGGGGGGAAAGTCTACACGATCGGCGGTGGAAGCGGCGCGGAGACGTCCGGGAGCTTCGTCGCGTACGCCCTGAACGAGGTCTACGATCCCTTCTTCAACACCTGGCGGGCCCGCCTGGCCATGCCGACTCCCCGGAGCGGAGCCGGGAGCGCGGTGGTGAACGGGGTCATCCACGTGATCGGCGGCTGGAGCGGCTCGGCGGCGCTGGCGGTCCACGAGGCCTACGATCCCGCGACCGACACCTGGACGACGAAGACCGCGATGCCCACCCCGCGGATCGCGTGGGCCGCGGCGGCCGTGAAGGGCAAGATCTACCTGATCGGCGGCTGGGACGGCGCGGCGGTGCTGGCGGCCAACGAGGCGTACGATCCCGCGACCGACACCTGGTCGGTCCGCGCGCCCATGCCGACCCCGCGCAAGGGCGTCGCGCTTGCGGTCTTGAACAACCGGATCTACGCCATCGCCGGCCACGACGGCGCGGTGGACGTCTCCACGGTCGAGGAGTACAACCCCGCCACCGACGTCTGGGTCCCCAAGACGGGACTGGGGACCACGAACTACCGCTTCGCCGCGGGCGCGGTCGCCATGAACGGCGCGGTCTACGTGTTCGGCGGCTGCTCGCATCTGGATGCGGTCGTCGGCAGGTTGTCCACGGTGTGCGATTCGCCGCGGCTCGCGTGGTCCGTCGACTACAACAGCCCGGCGAATTCGACCGATGAAGGCCGCAGCGTGGCGCTGGACTCGAGCGGCAGCGTCTACGTTGCGGGATTCGAATCGCGACCGGACCTCGTCGAAGACGACAACTGGCTCCTGCGTAAGTATTCTCCACTGGGCGTGCTCGAGTGGGGCGTTTCGTACAACGCCCCTGCAAGCTCGACCGATCGCGCGCTGTCGGTCGCCGTTGGCCCCTCCGGGACGGTCGTCGCCGTGGGAGCCGAGTTGCGTACCGATGAGGGACAGGATTTCAACTGGCTGATTCGGGCCTACGATGCGGTGGGGGGCCCGCTTTGGACCCGAAGCTACAGTGGGGCGGCGAACGGCGAGGACAAGGCGGTCGGCGTGGCGGTGGATGCCGGCGGGACGATCTACGTCACCGGATACGAGACCGACATTGTCGAAGGCTTCAATTGGTTGACCATGGCGCTGGCTCCGGACGGCGCGCTCTTGTGGACGCGAAGCTTCGCGGGATTCGGGGCGTCTGACGATAGGGCGGCCGCGGTGACGGTGGACTCGAGTGGGAGCCTCTTCGTGGTCGGGACGTCAGGCGCCGACGGTCGGGTCATCAAATACGACCGATTCGGCGTCGAGCAGTGGGCGCAGCCGTTCGGCGCCGGCGCGAACGGGCATGCGTATGCCGTGACCACGGACGCCGCGAACAGCGTGTATGTCGCGGGTGTCGAGGATATCTTCGGACAGGCCACCAACTGGCGCATCCGTCAGTTCTCTCATGATGGAATCCCCGGGTGGCTGAGTTCCTACGACGATCCGGCGAAGAATTTGGATGTGGCCTACGGGATCGCGCCGGATCCGGTCGGCGGGTTCATCGTGGTCGGCGCCGAGAATCGAGCGGACCTGACCGGCCAATTCAATAACTGGAGGATCAACCGGTACGCGACTGACGGGTCGCTCATGTGGGGACGGGATTACAACAACCCGGGCAGCAATCAGGACTACGCCTACGGTGTCGCGGCGGATTCGTCCAACGGCGACTTCGTGGTCGCCGGAGCGGAACGTCGCGTGGATCTCGGTCAGAGTTACGACTGGCGCGTGCGCAAGTATTACCGCGTCGCTTGCTTGGACGCGGCGTTGAGCTTCGGCTCCCCCCAGCCGGCGGTGGGGCAGACGTTCACGGTGTCGCTCACGGTGACGAACAACGGCGAGGCCGCCGCGCTGCTCGTGTCTCCCACCCTCCTGATCGACAGCGGCGCGGCGTACGTGACGATGGTGAGCTGGCCGACGGTCTCCTTGACCCTGACGGCGACGATGTCGCAGACGTTTACCTACACCTTCCGAGTGATGGCCGTCGGCACGGCGGTGTTCAGCGGCGCGGCGGCGGGCTTGTACGCGGGATTGTTGACGCCCGTGGACGCCCCCGTCTCCGGCACCATCTCGACCTTCCCGCCGGT
>CAYHEI010000121.1:0-8084 GCA_964355385.1 uncultured bacterium
CGGTCCCCAGATGGGGCGTAGGCCGGAGACGGACGGGGGCCGGGATCGGGACGTCCTCCACGCCCTCCCGGATCTCGGTCGTCCAGGAGCGCCCGAGGACGGCCGCGAACGCCACGCAGGCGGCGGCCAGGACGGCCGCACGGGCGCGCGGCCCGCGACCCGTGGGGATCCAGGTCGGGCGCATCCGCCCCCTGTCCCTCGTCCCTTACCCGTCTCCGGGGGGAGGACTTTCGCGCAGGATGGTCGCCACGGCGGGGAACGTGAACCAGTCCGGGATGTCCCGCTTCTCGACGAGCATCTTCCGGAGCTCCGTCCCGGAGATGTTCAGCGGCTTCGCCCCGGGCGGCACCTGGTCCTCGGGAACGTACGTGTCGCTGTCCGGCAGGTACACCATCATCTTGAACTCGACCATCGCAACCCCCAGCTCGCGTTCGTGCCGGCGCAGGAGCTCCTGGGCGTCGTACGGGCCGTAGAAGGGCGTGCCATGAGAATCCTTCCCGGGGCCCGCGTGGTCGCGCCCGACGATGAAGTGCGACACGCCGTGGTTTTTCCGGATGATCGCGTGCCACACCGCCTCCCGGGGCCCGCCCATCCGCATGGCCAGCGGCAGCAGGGACAGGATCGCCGTTCCGGGCGGGTACTGCGGCATGACCGCCTGGTAGCACTTGACCCGAGTGAGGTGGTCCACGTCGCCCGGCTTCGTCATGCCCACCACCGGATGGATCAGGAGATTGGCCTGCGCCCCGGCGGCGGCGCGCCGCGTGAGCTCGAAATGCGCGCGATGCAGCGGATTGCGGGTCTGGAAGGCCACGATGCGCTTCCATCCCAGCGCCCCGACCTCCGCGCGCAGCGCCGCGGGCGTCCGTCGCAGCGCGGGAAAGTCCTCGTGCGCCGGCAGGCGGAGACCCTCCACGATCCCTCCCGCGTACCAGGGGTGCGCGGTCGAGAGCAGGTGGCGCACGCCGGGATGCTCCGGGTTCGCGGTGCCGAACACCGCTCGCGCCTCGGCCTCGCGATCCGGCTGCCACACGTCGTCCACCGTGAGCACCGCGAGCAGGGGGCCGGCGGCGTCCCGCAGTGCGAGCCGCGCGCCCGGGCGCACGCCGCCCGCGACGGCCGCGGGCAGGTCCAGGGTGACGGGGATGGGCCAGAGCGTCCCGTCGGCGAGGCGCATGGACGCGCACACGGCGTCGTAGTCGCGGCGCCCGAGGAACCCCCGCAGGGGGGAAAAGGCGCCGTTGAGCAGCAGCTCGAGATCGCAGCGTTGCCGGGGCGTCAGCACCCACGCGGGAAGGCCCGCCGCCTCGCTCTCCAACGCGCGCGCGCGCCCGGGCTCGACGAGCCCGTTCACCAGCGTTCCCCCGTGGGGCGGATTCAGCCCTTCAGTCATCGGCGATGCTCCTCCCTGGCCACCTCGATTACCTTGCAAATCGGCTCTTTCTGCGGATGCTCAATTATACAGGTGGGCGAAGCCGCCGGCCCGCCGCGGGCGATTGACTTGAGATCAGGGTGCTTGCTATCCTCTGGTCCAATCCGACGAACGAGGAGTACCCAAAGCATGAAGACGCTGACCAAGATCAAGCGAGGCCCCAGAACCCCCGCCGCAGCGGGCGGACCCTCGGCGGGCTACGTGTCCACGATCGCCGCGGCGCGGCTCTGCGGGGTCTCCGTGTTCTCCATCCAACGCTGGTTCGACGAGGGGCTCCTGACCGGCGCGAAACTCCCGGGCGGCCGCCGCCGCATCGACGCGAAGAGCCTGGACCTGTTCATCAAGAAGCACGTCGTGCTCGCGAGCGGAAACCCGAACCTCGATCAACGCCGGGTCCTGGTCGTGGAAGACGACGCCAAGCTGCTGTCCGTCATGAACGAGGGGCTCACGACCTCCGGATTCCTGGTGCGCACCGCCACGAGCGGCCTGGAGGCGGGACTCGCGCTGGCGGATTTCAAGCCCGATTGCGTCGTGCTGGACGTCATGCTCGAGGATCTGCCGAGCGCGACCATCGTGCGACAGCTCCGCCGTTCCCAGGCCGGGCGCGCGGCCCGCATCGTGGCGATCTCCGGCCGGGCCGGCAGCGACGACGTGCGGGAGATCCTGGGTGCGGGGGCGAACGCCTTTCTCAAGAAGCCGTTCACGCAGGCCGAGCTCATGAAGGCGATCACGAGCCGCCAGTCCGCGCGCCGCTGAGCCGGGCATGAACCCCGTCCCGGCGCCGGCCGCTCCGCTCCTCCCCGTCAACGGCAACGAAGTCTTCACGATTCTCTGGATCATCGTCGTGCTCTCGTTCATGGTGGAGCGCGCGCTCGCGGTGCTCTTCGAGCACCGGCTCTGGCTGCGCCTCGAGACTCAGTTCCAGCTCAAGGGGCTCAAGGAGCTCGTGGCGGTTCTCCTGACCTATCAGCTCGGCGCCCGGACGGGGTTCGACGCGCTCGCGCTGATGTTCCACCAGCCGTCGGTCCTTCAGACCCGCCTCGTGACCGCGCTCATCATCGCGGGCGGCAGCAAAGGAGCCGTGAAGCTCATGCAGGACGTCCTTGGCATCAAGAAGCCTCCCGACGGCGACGCCCGACCCAAGAACCGCAAGACCTAACCGGGGCCGCGTATGCTGATGGGAACGCTGGCATGGTCCGCAATGTTCGCGGCTTTTGCGCTGATCGTCCCATACGCCAGCACCCCAGCCCATCCGCTCCCTGGATACATGCTCTTCCTTGCCTGTCTGGTTCCGTGGGCACTATGGCTCGCCGCGCTCTTGCGTCGGCGCGGTGGCGCTGAGTCGGCAAGCGCCGTTGTCGCCATCGCCACAGTCTTGGCGTTCACCTATCCCGCGGAAATCGTCGCCACCTATGGCCGCTACTGGCAGTACTTCGAGGACCGAGATGTCCTGGTCGGCGTTCGTCTCGGGGGCGTTCCGATCGAGGAATTCTTCTTCTATCCGCTCATGCTCGCCCTCGCCCTGTGGCTCTACCTCCAAGCCTGCGAGCAGATCCGCGCGCGTCGTCTTGCCAACCTTTCGTTCCCGCGCGGTCGTTTGCCGCATATGCTCCTTGCGATGTCGATTCTGTGCTTCCTTCTCTGTCTCTGGGCGCTCGCGCGACCGGAGGGCCTCGTGAACCTCCCAGCCTCCCGGAGCTGGGATGACACGGCTGTTCCGCACTTCAGTGAAGGTCGGAGAGATTACGCATGGACCGCGACGTGCCTCGCCGGGCTCGGTGGAAGTTTGGGGGTGCTGTACCTTGCGGAACTCACAACACTCCTGCAACTGCGTGCCGTTCTTCCCGCGACCCTGGTGTTCTTCACCATGGGGATGCTCATCGACCTGCTCGGCGTCTCGCATGGCTGGTGGGTTTACAATACCCAGCGCGTCAGTCCGTTCTGGTTGGGCCCCATTCCGGTCGAGAATCTGGCCATGTATCTCTGCGGTGTTCCGGAAACGGTTGCCATCTTCGAATTCGCACGTCGTCTCTTTGGGGAGCGGCGAACCGCGTGACCGACGCCGCCGGCAAGAGCCGGTTGATTGAGCAATTCACCTACCGACAGGCCCAGAGAGGCGCCTACATCCGCTATGTCAACGTCATTCTCATGGCATTATTCGTCAGCCGAATCCCGATGCCGTTGAATAAGAACTTATTGGCGTGCTTGTGCGCGCTGGATCTGGTGGCGAATGGGGTGTACCACATCTACATCGCCCTGACTCGCAGGTGGATCGCGGCCACCTACACCATGGCCACGATCGAGATCTGCACGATGTTCGCCGGAATCTACCTGAGCGGATACGTCATGAGTCCCTTCTTCATTCTTCTGCCTCTGGTCTACTTCACGATCTACTTCGCCGAGTTCAACGAGCGCGTCACGATCATCTTCGGTCTGGCCTCACTTGCGGTCTTCGTCGTCCTTTTCGGTGTTTGGCTGACACACGGGCCCGCCTTACCGGCATGGAATCCCGTGGAGTATCGGGTGTTCGCCTCCTTGCTCTTGACTCTGGAACTCTTTGGTCTGGGCGCGTTCCTCTACCTTTCCGTCCAGACCAACCCGTTCCTCATCGAGCTCAGCCGGCAGGAACGGGTCATCACCGATCAGCAGAAGCGAGCGGAGCTCGGCACGGCGCTGGCCATGATCACGCACGAGATCCGCACGCCGCTGACCTCCGCTGTCATGAGCGTGGACCAGGCCACGCACGGAGCGAACCGCCTCGCCGTGCACCAGCGGGTCGCGGTCGAACGGCACCTGCACGCGGTGCGGCTCGATTTGCACCGCGTCGAGACGATGCTGGAGAGCGTCCTGTCCTTCGCCCGGGACAAGCGGGGCCGGATCCGGGCGGTCAGGCAGCCGCTCCGCCCGCTCATCGAGCGCGCGCTGAACTTCCTCACGCTCAAGCACGGGCGGCACCTCGCCCACATCGAAACGGTCTTCACATGCCCGCGCGACCAGCGGGTGCGGTGCGACCGGGACGCGATGCACCAAATCTTGGTGAACATCTTCGACAACGCCATCCAGCACCGGAGTCCCAAACGGCGGCTGCGCCTCGAATTCGGCGCCGCGCAGCGGCCCGGCCGAACGGCCGTCACCGTCCGCGACAACGGACGCGGCATCCCGCCCGCGCGCCTTGCGGGGGTGTTCGAGCGCTTCGTCTCGAACCGCGAGGGCGGGACGGGCCTCGGCTTGGCGATCGTGCGCCAGCTCGTCGGCGACCACGGCGGCGAAGTCGAAGTGCAGAGCGCCGTGGGGGCGGGCACCACCTTCACGCTGCTCTTCCCCGCGGGACGCTGAAGCGTGTACTTGCTGCTGGACTTGGCGCTCTACTGGATCCCCGCCGCGGCCCTCCTCGGGTGGCGGTGGCGGACGCTGCGCCGCGCGCAGCGGCGGGCGGTCTGGATCGTGTCCGCCGTGATGGCCGCGGTGACGTTCGGCATGGAGTACGTCTACCTCTGGGCCGACATCTGGAACTTCTCGGAGGAGCGGTTCCCGCTCCTGGGGATCTACCTCGGCCCGGCGCCGGTGGAGGAGTTCGTCTTCTGGTTCGGCGCTACGCCGTTCGTGCTCGGCCTGTACTTTGCGTTCTTTGGGGAGCGGGGCCGTGGCCGCTGACCCGGTCGCGAACCGGCCCGCCTACGAGCACGACGCCGCCGGCGCTCCGACCTACGCGCGGGGGAAGAAATGGCCGGCCTCGGCGCTGCTCGCCATCCCGTTCGCGATCCTGATGGCCCTGCTCGTCCCGGTCGTCCGAAAGCTGGTGCGCTGGCGGGCCTGCTGGCTGACCGTCCTGGCCTTCGAGGTCATCATGCTCCCGGTCGAGCATGCCGCGGTCAGCGTGGGCTTTTGGGTCTACAATCGCAACCGGCTGCTGGGCCCGACCGTCTGGGGCGTGCCGATCGAGGAACCGCTGATCTATTACTTCCTTCCCCCCATCTTCGCCATCATGCTGTTCGAACTCGCGGCGGGACTACTGACCGGCGCGATCAAGCCGGACTGGCGGCCGTGGCTGCGCCGGTGGGCGCGTCGCTTCCCGCTGCTGGCGCCACGTGAGGGACCCCCTCGAGCACTTCCCGGACCTTCCGCGCCAACCCCCGGGGGGTGAACGGCTTCTGGAGAAACGCCTGGCCCGCGCCGATCAGGTTCTGCCGGTAGGCGGCCTGCTCGGCGTAGCCGGAAATAAAGAGGATCTTCATGGCGGGTCGGCGGGCAGCCAACAGCTTCGCCAGCTCCTGGCCTCCCATGCCAGGCATGACCATGTCGGTCACGAGCAGGTCGATCGGCGGCGCATGCCCGTCGGACAAGGCGAGGGCCGCGGCCGGAGCCGGCGCCGCCAGCACCGTGTAGCCCTGACCTCGCAAGGCTTCGACCATGATCTCCCGCACCGCGTCCTCGTCCTCGACCATCAGGATCGTCGCGTTGCCCCGTTCCGGGGGCGGCAGGTCGGCGGTGCCCGTTCCCACCGCCACGGTCGCTTCGACGCGGGGAAGGTAGATCTTGACCGTCGTTCCCCGTCCCGGCTCGCTGTACAGCCAGATGTTCCCCCCGCTCTGCTTCACGATGCCGTACACGGTGGACAGCCCCAGCCCCGTTCCCTGTCCCGCGGGTTTCGTGGTGAAGAACGGCTCGAAGGCCCGCCGCTGCGTCTCGGCGTCCATTCCCGTCCCCGAGTCGGACACCGCCAGCAGGACGTACGGACCCGGCACGACGGCGACATGGGTGTCCACGTACTCGTCGTCCAGGTCGACGTTGGAGGTCTCGAGCGTCAGTTTGCCGCCTCCGGGCATCGCATCCCGAGCGTTGACGGCCAGGTTCATGAGCACCTGGACGAGCTGGCCGGGATCGGCCAGCACGCGTCCGAGGTCCGGCGCCAGCGAGGTCGCCAACTCCACGTCCTCCCCGATCAGGCGCCGGAGCATCCCGCTGGTCTCCCCCACCGTCGCGTTGAGGTCGAGCACCCGGGGCTCCAGGACCTGTCGCCGGCTGAAGGCAAGGAGCTGCTTCGTCAGCCCGGCGGCCCGGTCCGCCGCCTGCTTGATCGCGATCAGCTTCGTCCGGTCGGGACCGCCCGGGACGGCCCGGTCCAGCAGCAGTTCGGAATAGCCGGTGATCACCGTGAGCAGGTTGTTGAAGTCGTGCGCGACCCCGCCCGCGAGCCGCCCCACGGCTTCCATCTTCTGGGCCTGCCGCAGCTGATCCACGGACGCCGCCAGCTCTTTCTCAATGTAGTTCCGCCCGATGAACTGCCCGAGCTGCACGCCGAGACTGCCCAGCATCTCGAAGAGCGCCTCGTCGAAAGGACGAATCTCCCGGTGCAGGAACTCCATGACGCCTTCGACCTTTCCGTGCAGCGGGACCGGGATCATCACCGCGGCGTGCAGTCCCGCGGCCCGCGCCGCCGCCGCCCGCACGAAGCCCGGGGTGCCGTCCAGATTCGCGATCCAGCTCGGCTCGCCCCGCGCCAGGACCTGTCCGGGCAATCCGTGGTCCGGCGCCAACGTGAGGGACCGGCTCGCGGCCGTGAACTCGTCCGCGGCGAAATCCGGCCGGTGCCAATGCGCGATCAGGCGCAAGCCGCCCGCGTCCAGGTCCAGCCGCCAGTAGCCGCCCCAATCCCAGCCGAGCGCCTCGCCGACGGACTCGAGGACCTCGGGGAGCGCCTCATCCAAGCTCGCCGCATCGGCGAGCACCGCCGTCACGGCGAGCTGCGCCGCTTGCCGCCAGTCCGCCTCGAGGTGCGCCATGATATCGCGCAAGATCAGCAAGGACACGCCCTGCGCCCCGATCCGGACCACCGAGCCCGACGCCTCCGCATGGACGATCCGCCCGTCCGGACGGCGCAGGCGCAGGTGATCGACGACGAGCAGGCCCCGGGTGGCCAGGAGCTCCAAATCCTCCCCGCGGTCGCCGCGGTCCTCCGGCGGGCACAGATCGGCCCAATGTCGCCCCGCGAGCTCGCCGCGCGAGGCGCCGAGCAGCCGTTCCCCCTCGCGGTTGACGTCCACGACGCGCGCGTCCGCGTCCAGCGTCAGGATGGAGTCGTTGGCGTTTTCCAGCAGGGCGGCGTACCGGCGCTCCGCCGCCAGGTGCCGGCGCCGGAGGATCTCGAACCACCCGAATCCAACCGCCAGCATCACCAAGAACCACGCGACCAGCCACTCGAACATCACCTTCCTCATCAGCCGCAGCGGGGCATACACGAACGAAGCCGGTTGTTCCGCGAGAACCATCCACCCGGCGGCGTTCGCGCGCGCCACGCTGATCAGGCTGGCCCCCCCCGTCACGGGGCTCGGCGCGTCCACGTTCAGCTGACCCGCGATCAGCGCGCGGGAGATGACGGGATGCCGGCCGAGCGAGCCCAAGCCGATGTCGCCGTCGGCCGCCTCGAGCAGGTGGTTGCCATGATGGTCCACGAGGAGGATGGTCCCCGCGGCGGAAGGGCGCAGCGCTCCCAGCTCGGCGGCGATATCCCCGATCGAGCGCTGCGCGACCAGGTACGCGAACGTCCGGCCACCGCGCTCGGCGAGCGGCGTCGCCGCGGCGACGACATACTGCCGAGGCGCCGCCGCCCCAAGATAGATCTCGGACCCGTACGTGCGCCCCGGGTGCGCAACGC
>CAYHEI010000122.1:0-8026 GCA_964355385.1 uncultured bacterium
CGGCGCCCGGGCGCGCCCCCCGCCCCCCCCGCCCCCCCGCCCCCCCCCCCCCGCCCCCGCGAGCGTGGCGCCGTACGCGTTTCCGCAATCAAGATCGCACCCCGCGCGGAGGGCCCGGACCGCGGCGTCCTCCAGCGAGCGCGCGGCGTGGTGGCTGCCGTGGATCTGCTCGATCGCGCCGCAGTCCGAGACCACGTAGCCGTCGAAGCCCCACTCCTTCCTCAAGATCTCCGTCAGCAGTTTGCGATTGGCGCAGCAGGGCACGCCGTTGATCGCGTTGTACGCGCACATCACCGACGCGGCGCCCGCCTCGCGCACGCACGCCGCGAAGTGCGGGAGGTAGTAGGCGCGCAGGAGGCGCTCCGGCACGGCCGCGGAGCCGCCGAACCGGTGCGTTTCCTCGCTGTTCGCCGCGAAGTGCTTCGGCGTCGCGACGACCTTGAGGTAACGGGGATCGTCGCCCTGGAGTCCCCGCACGAACGCGACGCCCATGCGTGCGGCCAGCCACGGATCCTCCCCGTACGATTCCTGCACCCGCCCCCAGCGCGGGTCCCGCGCGAGGTTCATGACGGGACTCCAGAACGTCAGGCCGACCCGGCCCAGCGCGTGCAGCGCGCGCGCCTCGTCCGAGATCGCCTCGGCCACGCCGAGTACCAATTCCGGGTCCCACGTCGCCGCGAGCGCGATCGCCTGCGGGAAGATCGTCGCGCCCTCCGCCACGACGCCGTGCACGCATTCGTTCCACCAGCCGAAGGCGCCGAGGCCGAGCCGGGGAATCGCGGGGGCGTCCACCGCCAGCTGGAAGACCTTCTCGTCGAGCGTCATCCGGGACACGAGATCGCGGACGCGGGCGTCGAGTGGGACCTCCGGATCGAGGTACGGGGTGGCGGCGGAAGCCGCGAGGGAGACCGCCAGCAGCAGCGCGGGACTCACCGTCGTCCGTACACCTCATAGACGGCATGGGCGACGTACCCGGCGGCGGCCGCGAACGCGCCGCCCGCGGCGAATCCCTCCCCGGTGCGCGGGTCGATCCCCTCGGAAACGATCCCGGCGTTCCAGGATGAGCCGAGCAGGATCGTCCGCGCCCGATCCCGGTGGGCTTTCAGGCGGAGATGGTCCGCGACGCTCCAGCAGGTTGTGGACGCGAGGCGATAACTTCCCGGCAATCCGTAGGGGGTGCCGGCGTTGGCGTAGGGGTACCCCGTCGAGTGCAGCCAGCGCATTGTCCGGACGAAGACCGGATCGTCCTCGCGCACGAATCCCAGGCGCGGCAGCGTCAGGAGGCTGCCCGGCGGAACGTCGGCGAACCGGGGGCGCTTGAGGTCCGTGGCGACGCAGAACATCCGGCCGGACGGACCCGCCTCGACGCAGTGCCGCAGCACGGCGGCGCGCAGCCGGACCGCGAGCCGGCGCAGCGAAGCGGCGCGGCTCCGCTCGCCGAGCGCGGCGCGCAGCCCCGCGAGATCCCGAAGCGTGCGCCAGACAAGGACGTTGGCATACGTGAAGAACGGCTCCGCGATGAATTCGTCCTGGGAGTCTTCGATCGTCGAGAACAAGCCGGCGGCCGCGTCGCGGCGCGCGAGCAGGCCGTCCTCGAGGCCGTCCAGGGCCGCCCGCCGGCCGCGCAGGAAGGCGAGATCGCGGGTCCGCGCGGCATACGCCGCCGCCGCCAGCAGCGGTCCGCACGCCTCGTCGAGCTGGAAGCCGTCCTCGAGGACGTTGCCGTCCACGAACCGGCTGTGGATCCCGGCGTTGCGCGCCTGGACGGTCAGGGCGTGATCGAGCGCGGCGCGGGCCAGCGCCGGATCCGTGTCGAGCAGCGCGGGGAAGCTCCAGAGCATCGCGTCGCGGTCCCAGTAGGCCGCGCAGACGTAATACCGGGGGCTGCGCGAAGTCATCCCGACGACCTCCTCGGTATCGAGCGTCCGCCCCCACGCGTAATGGGAATTGAAGAGGAAGTTGCGGTTCATGAACCGGTCCAGCTCCGGATCGCCGGTTGTCCGCGCGCGCGCGCGGCACCAGGCCGCGGCTTCCGCGACGAGCCCGTCCGCGCCGCCCGCACGGTGGACCCGGCCACGCAGGACGCGGGACTGCTGGCACGCGCTGAACTCCTCCAACCCGGCGCCCGCGAGGACGAGCAGCTCGGCCCGCTCGCCCGGCTTCAGTGTCTGCGCCCGGATGAGCCGGGTGCGCGCGGCCGAGCGGGTCACCGTCGCGCCGGGCGCGTGCAGGCACCACGCGAAGATCGTGTCGTGCGTGACGAAGGAGTGGACCGCGGCGTCCTCCACCCACTTGCCCGGCCCGGTCCGGCGGATCCCGCGCAGCGGCACCCGCTCGTAGGTCACCCGGTTCAGCACGCCCCACGCGGCGTCCAGACCGAGGCGCACGGGAATCGCCCGCACCCCCCGGTTCTCCGCCTCGAGCCGGATCAGGAACCCGCGACTGCGCGGCGGCGCGCACACGGTGAGCGTGAGCGAGAGCCCGTCGGCCTCGGCGCGGCCGACGGGGATCCAGTTCGCGACCAGCTCCCACCGCCAGGGCGCCGGGCGCAACCGCTTGCCGCGCGTCTCGACGAACGGGACGAGCAGCGGTGCGCCGCGAGTCCCCGCGACCTCCAGCAGTCCGCGGGCGGAGCGGGACACGACGTTGAAGCTGCCGAGCGCGCCGTCGGCGGCGCGCAGGTCGGGGAGCGCGACCCACTCGTTGCCGGTGGGGAGGACGTCGCCGGGGTTGAGGGGCAGCATGTCGCCCACGGGGTGATTGTACGGGATCGGCGGTCCCGGATTGACAGTCCGGGACCCGAGGGCTATAAGAGGATCACTCCATGGGACGCATTGCCGGCGGAATAATGAGCGTGGCTGCGGTTCTGATGATCGCCGCCGCTCCGGCGCGGGGGCTGGAGTCCGTGGGCTGGACGGCCAAGGCCGGGATGGGGGAGGCGCGGGAACGCCTGGCTGCGGCGGTCGTGGGCGGGAAGTTGTACGCGATCGGGGGAATCTCGACGTTGGGGACCGTGGCCACCGTCGAGGAGTACGATTCGGTGCTGGACGCGTGGGCGCCGCGGACGAGCCTGGCTCAGGCGCGGTACGGTCCGGGAGTCGGGGTGGTCAACGGGATCATCTACGTCGTTGGGGGGTACGGCACCGGCTATCTGGCCACGGTGGAGGCGTACAACCCCGCCACCGATTCCTGGGCGTCGCAAGCGAGTCTGACGACGGCGCGGCAGGGGCTGGCGGCATGCGCGCTGAACGGCAAGATCTACGCCGTCGGAGGGTACAACGGCTTGTATCTTTCGACGGTGCAGGAGTTCGATCCCATCAATAATTATTGGACGACGAAAGCATCGCTTCCTTCCTCGCGCGCCTATCTGGGCGCGGATGTGCTGAGCGGGAAGCTGTACGTGGTCGGAGGGTACAACGGGACGTACCAGACACGCGCGGACTCCTACGATCCGGCCACGAACACCTGGACCTCGAAGGCATCCCTGTCGGTGGGACGCAGCGGTTTGGCCGCGGTCGCCGCGGACGGCCGGCTCTACGCGGTGGGCGGATCGAACTTGAGCGTAGCGGTCCAGGACACGGTGGAGGTCTACGATCCGACGACGAACGCATGGCAGAGCGGGACGGCGCTCCCAACGGCCCGTTACTATCTGGCGGTGGCGAGCATGGGGACCACGATCTACGCCGTCGGGGGCAGGGGAAGCGGGACCGTGTACCTCGATAAGACCGAAGCGGGGAGCGTGACCGTGGCGAGCGCTGCGACGCCCGATCCGAACGCGGGCCTGGGGCCGGAAGGCGTGGTCGCCGCTTCGCGGCCCGGCGTCTTCGTCGCGCCGAACGTCCTCGATCTGTCGACGGGGAAGCAGCCGGCGTTTCTTCTCCGGGGCGGGGCGAAGAGCGGCAGCGTCGCGTACCGCGTCCTGGATGCCACCGGACGCCAGCTGCGGACCGAGACCGTCGACCTCGACACAGCCGGGGCGGCCGACCTCGTGTACGACCTCAAGACGGACGACGCCACCCCGCTCGCCCCGGGTATCTACACCGTGGTCCTGTCGGGCGGCGAGTTGGATGGCCGTCGGTCGCGGTTCATGGTCGTCGCGAAGCGGGCTCCGTAGGTGCGGAGCGCCGTGCTCTCCCTGGCGGTACTCCTGGTGAGCGGCAGCGCGGCGGCCGGACCGGCCGTGGGCGCGCGGTTCCTCAACGTGCCCGCGAGCGTCCGCCAGATGGGGATGGGCGGCGTCGCGCTCGGCGAGCCGGACGTCCTCAGAACGTGGAGCAACCCGGCCGCGCTCGGCGCGCTCGACGCGCGCGCGCAGATCGCGTTCAACGGCGGCAGCGGCGATCGCGACATCGAGCAGGCGGTGTCCGGCGGCGGCGGGTTCCGGCTCTCGGACGCCCTCTCCCTCGGAGCGCTCTTCTCCTACCGCGGGCTCACGTTCGACGAGGTGGACGCCGCGGGCGCGAAAGGCGCGGCCGTGGGGCGAACCTCCACCGCGTTCGGGGTCGCGGGCTGCTGGAGCTGGCGTTGGCTGAACGCCGGCGTGACGCTGAAGGGGGTGTCCGACTCCAGCGCCCAGGACACGGAAAAGCTGACCGCGGGCGCGGCGGACGCGGGCGTGGTCGCGACGTTCCAGGAATTCACGGCAGGAGCCGCGTTCCGCAACGCGGGGACGGCGCTGCACGCGGACGACGCGACGATTCCCGGGGGCGTCAGCCTGCCGACGGAGTTGCGGGCGGGGATCGCGTACCGCTTTCCTTCTCTCCTGGTCGGCGCGGAGATGGTCACCGGCTCCGGACCCGGCGCCGGCCTCGCGTTCTGGGTCTCGGACGAGCTGGCGGTCCGGGGCGGCATGGCCCGGATCGGGCAGCCGGACGCGGCGATCACCGCGGGCTTCTCGGCGCTGCTCACGAAGCTCGGCGCGCTCAAGAACGTGGGCGTGGATTACGGCCTCGCGCTCCAGTCTCCCTACGCCGAGCACCGCGTGAACCTCTCGGTCGCGTTCGGAGCGCTGCCCGGGACGAAATAGTCCGCTGCCGCCGGTGACGCTTTCCCTCTCCGTCGGACTCCTTCTCCTCGCCGTGGGCATTGCGCTGGGGGCGCTGATCGTGGCTTTCGCGCGCCCGACGCGCGACGGCGGCGCGCCGTCGGGCGTCGAGCAGCTCGCCGCGCAGATCGCGGCGATCCGTCCGGATCTCATCAAGGACGTGGGTGAGTTCTTCCAGAAGACCCAGGAGAAGGTCGGGGAGCAGCTCGAGCGCGGCCGGGCGGAACAGGCGCGCTCCCTGGGTGAGCACTTCTCGGTCGTGCAGGAATCCTTGAAGGAAGCGGAGGCCCAGCTCCGGAACGTGGGTGAGGTGGGGCAGTCGGTCAACGAACTGAACAACCTGCTCAAGCTCCCCCATCTTCGCGGCAAGTTCGGAGAGGCCGAGGTGGAATCCATCATCACGAATTTCATCCCCGCTCACTTGATCCAGCGGGATGCCCCGATCGAGGGTGCCGGGCGCGTGGAATTTCTCCTGACGTTCCCCCAGGGCAAGCTGCCGGTGGACAGCAAGTTCCCGCGCGAACAGGTGCCCGCCTTGCTCGAACACGCGAGCCCGGCCTCGTATCAGGAGGCCCGGAAGAGATTCCGTGAGGTCATCCACGCCGAGGCGGTCCGGATCGGCAAGTATGTCCAACCGGACCAGGGGATCAACTACGCGCTGATGTTCCTCGCGAGCGAGCCGCTGTATTTCGAAGCCATCCGCGACGCGGAGATTTGCAACGACATGCACCGACTGAAGGTCTTTCCCGTCTCCCCAAACACCCTGGCGGTGATGCTGCGCAGCATCGAGATCGCGTATGGGTACTACCGGGTGGCGGACGGCTTCCAGAAGACGCTGGCCGACATCGAGAAGGCCAGAAAGCACCTGGCGAATTTCAAGGCGCAGTTCGAGCGGGTGGGCGAGGAGCTGACGAAGGCGCAGGACGCCTTCCGCAAGGCCGAGACTCATTTTGACCGCTATGCTGGGTCAGTCGGAAGGCTGACGGGCGAGTCGGAAGGGCCGGCCGAGAGTGCGGCTGGCCCGGCGCCGGACTGATCGGGTACAATCGACAGGTCTTGATCGGTCCCGCGCGGGCGGGCCAGCCACGCCCCCATCGTCTAGTGGCCCAGGACATCTGGTTCTCAGCCAGAAGACCGGGGTTCGACTCCCCGTGGGGGTAGGCCGTCCTTTGATGATGCTATGATATTTGAAATGCCCCCTACGGCCGTCTCCATGTACCAGTTCCAGGATCTCAGCGTCGAGGTCTTTCCGGGGGTGTTCCAGCCCAACAAGACCTCCGAGCTCCTGCTCGAGGCGGCGCTCAAGCACTCGCTGGAGGGGAAGAGCGCGCTCGAGCTCGGCTGCGGCTCCGGGGTGCTCGGGCTTTCGGTGAAGAAGTACGGCCGGGTCGCGCGCGCGTGCGGTTCCGACATCTCCGAGGTGGCGGTGGCGAACGCCCGGCACAACGCGAAGCGGCAGGGGTTGGACGTGGACTTCCGCCAGGGAAGCCTCTTCGAGCCTTGGGGAAAAGAGATGTTCGACGTCATCCTCGACGACGTGTCGGGGGTCGCCGAGCCGATCGCGCGCCTGTCGCCGTGGTACCCGCCCGAGATCTTCTGCGACGCGGGGCTGGACGGCAGCGAGTGGACCACGAAGGTGCTCGAGAACGCCCGGGAGCACCTGAACCCCGGCGGCGTGCTCTTCTTCGCGACGGTGTCGCTCTCGAACGAGGTCCGGATTCTCGAGGTTGCGCGCTCGCAGTATCCGCGGGTGGAGTGCCTGCTCAAGAAGAGCTGGCCGTTCAAGGAAGACTTCTGGCAACGCATCAAGTCGAACGAGACCGCCCGGCGGCTCATCGACGAGGGCATCATCAAGGTGTTCCAGCGCGGCTCGCGCTTCCTCTGGGACACCAGCGTCTACATCGCCTGCGTGTAGCGATTTATTCATGGCTCGGCCTGTCGCGAACACGGCCGGCCAGGCCGGCATAGCCGACCTGTCCGCGCGCCTCGCTCCCGCTCGGCGCGGATGACTTCCCGTTCACCGCTCACCGTGGCGGTTGAGAGCCTCCTTGCGTCGGCTTTCGACCGCTCGCTCAGGACTCGCGAACGATGATGACATCGTCCGCGAGCCTTCGCGTCGCGGTCGTCGGCGCGACCGGCGCCGTCGGCGCCGAGATGATCAAGGTGCTCGAACGGAGGAACTTCCCCGTCGGGTCCCTCAAGCCGCTGGCTTCGGCCCGCTCCACGGGCCGGACCGTCGCCTTCCGGGGGAGGCAGGTCCCGGTCGAGGTCCTCGGCGAGGCGTCGTTCGCGGGCGTCGATCTCGCGCTGTTCTCCGCCGGGGGAGGCATTTCCAAGACGTACGCGCCCGTCGCCGTCCGGGCCGGATGCACCGTCGTGGACAACTCTTCGGCGTTCCGGGCCGACCCTCAGGTGCCGCTGGTGGTCCCCCCGCTCAACGCGGCCGACGCGCTCGAGCACCACGGGATCGTCGCCAATCCCAACTGCACGACCGCGATCACGCTCATGGCGCTCTTCCCCCTGCACCGCGCCTTCGGGTGCCGGCGGATTTTCGCGTCGAGCTACCAGGCCGTGTCCGGCACCGGCGCCAAGGCCATCGAGGAGCTCAAGCGGCAGGTCGAGGAGATCGTGTCGGGGCGCCCCGTGACGCGGGAAGTGTACCCCCACCAGATCGCGTTCAACGTGCTGCCGCACGTGGACGCCTTCCTGCCGTCCGGCTACACCAAGGAAGAGATGAAGATGGAGAACGAGGGGCGGAAGATCATGCACCACCCCGCGTTCCGGGCCAGCGTGACCTGCGTGCGGGTGCCCGTCTACCGGGCGCATTCCGTGGCGGTGAGCGCGGAGTTCGAGCGTCCGGTCTCGCTGGACGCCGCCCGCGCGGCGCTGGCGAAGGCGCCCGGATTGCAGGTGGTGGACGACCCCGCTCAGGCCGAGTACCCCATGCCGCTGTTCGCGACGGATCGCGACGACTGCGCGGTG
>CAYHEI010000123.1:0-8012 GCA_964355385.1 uncultured bacterium
CGCCGGTCAGCGGGACGATTACCGCGTCAGCGTAGACTCCGGGGAGTCTTCCCGCTCGCGGGGCGAACCTTGCCCGGGGCACGCTCCGTCGCCCGCTCCCGCCGGAGACAGCCGGCTCGGACGCTGACGCGAGCTCCGCTCGGCGAATTCCACGACGGGGGCGAAGCCTCGCTCCGCTCGCTTCGCATCCTCGCGGGCCGGCGGGAGCGGCGACTCCGCGACGGTTCGCCAGCTCGCGGTCAGACCCCCCGGAGTCCACGCACGGGCAGACACCTCACGGGCGGCGCCCGTCATCTCCAGTTCGCCCCAGCGGTCCAACGCGAAGCACATCGAAACTTACTTCGCCAGCGTGGTCAGGTACGAGAGGATGGCGCGGACGGGGTTGCCCGTGGCGCCCGCCGGCCCGTACGGCTGCTCGCGATCCGCGAAGGCCGTCCCGGCGATGTCGAGGTGCGCCCAGGACGCGCCGCCCGTGAACTCCTTGAGGAAGAGGCCGCCCAGGATGGACCCCGCCTCGCGCCGGCCGCCGATATTCTTCAGATCGGCGACCTTGCTCTTGAGCTGCTCGGCGTAGTCCCGGACGAGGGGCAGCTCCCACATCGGCTCCCCCGCCGCGTCGCCGGCCGAGCGGAGCGCGGCGACCAGCTCCTTGTCCGTGCCCATGATTCCGGTGACCCCCGTGCCGAGGGCGGTGATCACCGCTCCCGTGAGGGTCGCGAAGTCGATCACGTGCTCGGGCTTGTCCTTGACGGCATGCGCGAGCGCATCCGCGAGGATCAGCCGTCCCTCCGCGTCCGTGTTCAGCACCTCGATCGTCTTGCCGTTCACGGCCTTGAGGATGTCGCCCGGCTTCAGGGCGCCTCCCCCCGGCATGTTCTCCACCGCGGGGATGTAGCCGTCCAGCGCGAGCGGCAGCTTGAGCTGGTCGGCGGCCTGCATCACCGCCATCACCGTCGCCGCCCCCGCCATGTCGCACTTCATCGTTTCCATGTGGTCGGCGCCCTTCAGGGACAGGCCGCCGGAGTCGAACGTGACGCCCTTGCCCACGAGCGCGACCTTCGCCTTGGGCTTGCTGCCGGTGTAGCGCAGCTGGATGAAGACGGGCGGCTGCTGGCTGCCCCGCGCGACCCCGAGCAGCGCGCCCATGCCCATCCGCTCCACGGTCTTCGCGTCGAAAACCTTGGCCTTCACCCGGCCGCCCAGCCGCGCGGCGCGTTCCGCGAGTTTGAGCGGTGTGAGCGAGCTCGGCGGCTCGTTGACGAGGTCCCGCGCCAGTTGAGCGGCCTGCGCGTGGATACGGCCCACCCGGGCGCCCTCTTCCACGTCGCGCAGATTGGCATCGCCGTTCAGGATGACCAGATGCTCGAGCGGTTTGGCGGCGTCGTCGGCGACCGTCTTGTAGGCGCCGAAGCGGTACTGGGCGAGCAAGACGCCTTCGGTGATCGCCTTCGCGATCCGCTGAACCTTCGCCGCATCCCCGCGCTCCGGGAACATGACCGTCAGGCCGCGGTTGGCCGTGCGCGCGGCCGCCCGGCTCGCCGCCGCCGCCGCACGCCGATAGGCTTCGTCGTTGATCTCCTGGAGCTTTCCGACCCCCGCGAGGTAGACCCGCCGGGACGGCTCCCCTCCTTCAGGGTGCAGCGCCACGACCTGCTGCGCCTTGCCGGTGAACGCCTCCTCGCGGGCCTGCGCTTGAACGCGCTTCAGCGCGGCCTCCCCCCCTTTCCACCCCAGCGGGGACGGTTGGTTCTCGGCCGCGAAGACCACGAGGCTCTGCTCGTTGCCTTTCCAGCGGGACGCGGGCAGGACTTTGACTTCCACTCGTGGCCTCCTTGATTGGATGGTTTCAATAAGTACCAGAACCCGAGAAGACGCGCGTCTGCGTCCGCTTTGGCCAACCGGACGACTATGATATCATGCCCGCGTCATGAGGGGAAGCCTCTTGCGCGTTCTGCTCTGCTGCACCGTGGCGCTCCTGGGATCATGCTCACCCGAGACGCCTTCCATCAAGATCGGCGTGGCCTGCCCCCTGACGGGCGACCAGGCCAAGATCGGCCAGGACATGCTGAACGGGGCGAAACTGGCCGTGGACGAGGTGAACGCCGCGGGAGGACTGCTCGGCCTGCCCGTCCGGCTCGTCGCGCTGGACGACCAGCACAACCCCACGCAGGCGGTCGCGGCCGCCCATCGCTTCGTCTCGGACCCGCGGGTCCTGGCCGTCGTCGCTCATCTCAATTCCGCCTGCACCATGCCCGCGTCGGACGTGTACGCCGCCGCGGGTCTGGTCCAGGTCACGCCGTGTTCGACGAACGTGGACATCACGCGCCGCGGGCTCAAGACGATCTTCCGCATGTGCGCGCACGACGGGACGCAGGGCAAAGCCGCCGCCCGGTACGCCGCCTCGACGCTGAAGGCGCGCCGGATCTTCGTGCTCGACGACAAGACCACTTACGGCCAGGGCCTCGCGGGGGAGTTCGTGAAGGCGGCGGCCGGCATGGGCTGCACGATCGTCGGCCGCGACAGCATCAACCAGGGCGAGATGGATTTCAACGCCCTGCTCACCGTCGTCAAGGCGAAACGGCCGCAGGCGATCTTCTTCGGCGGGATGTATCCCCAGGGTGCCCTCATCGCAAAGCAGGCCCGGGAACTCGGCGTGACCGCCGTCCTGCTGGGCGGCGACGGCCTGTTCGACAAGACGCTGATCCAACTCGCGGGCCCCGAAGCCGCCGAAGGCGTGACCGCGACCATGGTCGGGGTGAATATGGGAACGGTGGCGTCCGCCCGCGAGTTCGTCGGGCGCTACGAGGCCGCCTACGGCCCGATCGGGCCTTACTCGCCGTACGCGTACGACGCCGTCCGGCTCGTGGCCGCCGCGATTGCCCGGGCCGGAAAGGCCGAACGCCCGGCGGTCCTGGCGGCGGTTCGCGCCACGAAGGCCTGGAAGGGCGTGACGGGCGTCACGACCTTCGACGCCGCGGGGGACACGCTCAACCAGGTGATCAGCGTCTACACCGTCCGGAAGGGCGAATGGACCTATCAGGGCCTGGCGTGGGGCAAGCTTTGATTCGGCGCCCGACCTCGACGGCATAGCCACAGCCGCTTACCTGGCGCCTCTCCTTGCCAGGACGGCGGCGATGCGCATCAGCGTCGGGTCGCCCGGCGCCGCGGAGAGTCCCCGCCTGATCACGGCCAGCGCCTGCGGCAGGTCCCCTTTCATGAACCAGGCGTCCGCCATCACCTCGTAGGCCTTCGCGAATCCCGGGCGCAGCGCGGCCGCCCGCTCGCACAGCGCGATCGCCTCGTCGGGGCGCCGCCGCCGCAGGGCGACCAGCCCGAGGTTCGCGTGGGCCTCCGGCCGGTCGGGCGCGAGGGTCCGCGCCTCCTCCCATTCCGCCGCCGCCCGGTCCAGGAGACGCGCACCGTAGAAGATCATGCCCGCGTTCAGGGCCGCCTCCGGCGAGCCGAGACGGCGCCCCCGCTGGAACCACGCCAGCGCCTCCGCGGGCCGCTTGCGGGCCGTCCAGGAGATCCCTCGGGCGAAGAAGGCCTGGATGTAGTTGTCCAGCATCACCCGCCCGAACGGTTCGCGCGCGCGCCGCCCGGCGTTCGCGGCGCCCCGGAGCCGCCACCGGTGCATGCGGCGGTCGAGCGCCGCCTCGTCCGGCGCCTTCGAGTCGCGGATCCGGTAGGTCAGCCCGTCCACGCGCGCGAACGGCCCGAACGGCCACCCGGGCGACGTCGTGAGGGTGTAGCACCAGGGGCGGTCGGGATTGTCCTCCATGAGGTCCTGCGACATCCGCCAGACGTGGCCCCACGGCTCGCGTTGCTTGATCGTCAGATCGGGATACGCCTCTTGCAGTTGTTTGAGTCCCCATTCGAAATGAAGAAAGATAGGGATGACCATCGCCACGTCCGGCCGCTGCCCGTCGACCCACAACCCGTTCAGCAGCGGCGCGATGTAGGCGTCGCCCTCGCAGAACAGCAGCGCGTGCGGCGGCAGGTCCGCGGCCAGGTTCGCCTGCTGATCGGCGGCATAGTAGTTCCAGCGCTTCGACACCAGCCGCTCCGCCGCGATCCACTCCCGTCCGAGGAGGGCCGCCACGACCAGGGCGGCCGCCGCCGGAGCCGCGCGGGCGCGAATCCGCCAGAGAGAAGCCGCGCCGCTCGCCGCCAGCAGACCCGCCAGGAACCAGCCCGACGAGAAGAACGGGTCCGCGACCCAGAGCGCGTCGGGCTCCAGTTTGGGGTACAGCGCGGCAGCCAGGATCTCGACAACGCCTCCCACGCCGAACGCCGCGAGCCACCAGGCGCGGCCGAGCACGGCGCCGGCGATCCCCGCCGCGGCGAGGACGAGGCCGGGCGCCCCCAGGCCCGCGGCGAAGCGGTCCGCCGCGCGCCCGAGCAGCAGCCGGCCGCCCTCCCCTCGCGACTGGGACTCGATGGAGAAGTACTGCTGACGCAGGACGAGCCACGCGAGCCGGCGGGAGGTGGACGGCTCGGCCCAACGGAAGGCGGGATGGGCGGACCCGG
The DNA here is from genome assembly GCA_964355385.1 of uncultured bacterium. Taxonomy (GTDB): domain Bacteria; phylum Oederibacteriota; class CAKKQC01; order CAKKQC01; family CAKKQC01; genus CAYHEI01. Next base: position 4,531 of record CAYHEI010000123.1, read on the forward strand.
CGCGCAACGGGAGGTACAGGTAGAGCGAGAGCCCGAGCGCGGCCGCGGCGGCGGCGAGCGCCACGGTGCGCGCCCGCCCCTCGCTCCGCCGCAGCGCGCCCCACAGGGGCAGCGGCGCGGCGACGAGGCAGGGCAGCACGACCATGTAGTGCCCGCCGGCCGCGAGACCTCCCGCGAGTCCGCCCAGGGCATACCAGCGAGGAGGCCGTTCGGCCGCGCGCGCCACGCAGACCACCAAGGCGGCGAGCAACGCGACGGACGCGGTGTAGACGCAGCCTTTCGGCAGCGTCATCTGGTTCCAGGACTCGAGCGTCAGCCCGGCGCACGCCCCCAGGAAAGCCCGGGCGGGCCACGGCGCACCCGGCTCCCGCCGCCGGATCGCCGCCGCCGCGAATGCCGCCGCCGCGGCCGCGCACGCGAGCGAGAACAGGCTCACCCGCCACGCGACCGTGCCCACGGGAACGCCCCGGACGAAGAGAGCGCTCAGAAGCGTCGGCAACGGATAGCCGGGCGGGTGCGCGATGCCGAGGTGGAGCGCGACCCCCGCCGTCTCCCCGCTGTCCCCGTGCGGATACCCGGGGGCGAGGGTCGGCAGTCCCAGGATCCAGACGGTCAGCCAGGCGAGCGCGGAGGCCATGCGCGTCGAAACTCAGCCCGGCCCGAGCTCGCGCAGGCCCCGGTAGAGGTAGTCCAGCCCCGACCAGGCCGTGATCCCGACGGCGACGGTGAGCAGCGCCCCGGCGAAGGACGGCGCCATGCCCCCCTGGCGGCTCAAGAGCAGCGCCGCGATGGCGACCGCCTGAGCGAGCATCGCCGCCTTCCCGAGCCGGCTGGGCCGCACCGTGGAGCTGCGCGTGAGCAGGTGGCGGACGATCCAGCCCCCGACGACCACGACCTCGCGGGTGAGGACCGTCACGAGCATCCAGGGCGCGACCGTTCCGGATGTCCCGAGGAGCGCGAACGCGGACACCATCAACAGCTTGTCCGCGATCGGGTCGAGTATCGCGCCCAGCGCCGAGGACTCCTTCCGCAACCGCGCGAGCCAGCCGTCGAGCGCGTCCGTGAACCCCGCGAGGAGGAAGCTCCCGAGGGCGAGGCCGTCGAGACGGTACAGAAAGGCGAGGACGAAAGCCGGAACGAGGAGGATGCGCAGCGCCGTGAGCGCGTTGGGGACGCTCAACGCGCCGGGGCTGCTCCGATCAGTTCCAGGAAGCCGGGGAATGACTGCAACGGCCACAGGTCGCCGGATCGCCGTTGCACGCCGCCTCGCCCTGCGCTCGGGGCCCCGTCGCCGAGCCGACCGCGAACGCGGAGAACAACCGCCGCACGTCATGCGCCCCGCACGCGGGACATGCCGGTTCGTCCCCGGCGCCCTGCGTGAGGTATTCGAAGGCCTCTCCACACTTCCCGCATTTCAGTTCGAGCAACGGCATCGTGCACCTCCTCCTTCACGCCCGCGCCCGGCGGGATTCGAACCCACTACCTGCGGTTTAGGAAACCGACGCTCTTCCTAATGAGCTACGGGCGCGTTTGCGAAGCAAACGACAATGATCATGCTCTATCAACTACTCCCGGGCGCGCTCCTGCGCGCCACGGGCGCTTTGGCGAAGCCAAAGTATACAACAAATCCGTTCCACTGCCCGGGCGCGTGTATCAATGCTATTTCAACTTCTCCAGGAACGCGTGGGCCTGGGCGGACTGCGGGTCGAGTTTGATCGCGTGGTGCCAGGCCGCGCGCGCCTCGTCCAACTGCCGGCCGGACGCGTACGCCAGCCCCAGCCACACGTAATAGTTAGCCCGGGCGTCGATCGCGATCGCTCGCTTCAGCTCGGCCACGGCGCCCTCGTGCCACCCCAACAGACGGTAGTCGTTCCCCAGCGACAGCCGCCAGTCGGGATTGCCCGGCTCGAGCTCCACCGCGCGGCCGTGCGCGTCGATGGCCATCTCCAGGTTGTTCTTCAACGCCGGGTTGTCCCGCATGACGTAGCCCAGCAGATCGAGCGATTCCGCGTCGGCCGGATTCGCCCGTATCACACGCTGGAGGATCCGCGTCGCGCGCGCGAACTCCCCCGCCGCGTACGCCTCGGCGGCTTCCTGCCGGGCCGCGGGCGCGTCCTCGACCCACCACGCGCCGCCCCGCCGGACGAGCGTGACGCCCTGCCACGACGACTCCTTGCGCCCATGGGCGTCCCACGTCATGCGGAAGAGAGCGCGCCAGGGATCGGAAGGGGCCGCTTTGGGCTTGTTGAGCAGTTCGAACTTCACGAGCGACCGGCGGAGCCGGGCGCGGCGCGCCACGTCGAGAAAGTCCGGTTTCGGTTCGAGGCGCCGCAGCGCCGGCAGCAGCAGCGCGTACTGCCCCGCGGCATCCCCCGTCACGGACAGCCCGACGTAGCGGTTCGCCAGGACCACCGGGTCCCGGCCCCCCCCACCGCATCCGGCCACGAGCAACGCCCCCAGCAAGCCCGGCGCGAGCGGTCTCATGGCACCGGTTGCGCGGCGACCGACGTTTCGAAGAATGGACGCCCCTCCACGGCGGGATCCGATCCGGTCACCGGGGTGATGAAGAAGTGGTACGTCCGGCCGACGGTCAGGCCCCGAATGGCCAGACTGGTGCCCGAGACGGGCCCCTCCCGGTTCACCTTCGCGAACTCCGCATCCTTGGTCTCACCCATGTACACATTGTAGCCGGTCAGCTGCGGTTCAGCCGCCGGAGCCCAGGTCAGGTAGATCTGGCCTTCCTTCTTCGCCGCCTTCCGCAGCGCCTCCACCCCCCCCAGCGACACCTCGGAGAGCGGCGCGAACCCGGTCGTCACCGCGAAGCGATGCGTCAGTCCCAGCTCCCCGTAGTGCACCAGGGCATAGTCCAGCCCGAAACTGAACCGCGGCAGCGCCAGACGGTAGCCGAAGCCCGCGGCCGCGCCCGCGAGGCCTCCCGCCCCCTCTTCTCCATACCGGTAGCCCAGCCGGGCCATGGCGGTCTGCCGAGCGTCGATGCCGATCGTGTATTCCGAACCCAGGAACACCGTGATGAAGCGCGGCTTCTGCGGCACGAGCTGGAAGTGGACATCGGCCGCCAGGAGGGGGAGATCCCACATGCCCTTCTTCCCGGCCAGGGACGCCAAGCCGCGCACGGCCGGCAAGGACATGCCGGCCCCCAGCTTCAAGACGACCGGCAGCGTCGCCGCGTTCACGCGCGTGCCGAGGTTCGCGAGCTGCGCGCCCATGGTCAGCGCGGGCAGCGGGGACCGGTAAATCATGCCCGCGTCGGCCGCCACGGCGGAACCCCGGACCCCGTCGAGGTCTTGGCTCAGGAACTTGAGCGTCGCGCCCAGCGACGTCGGCGCGGCGATCTGCACGGCGTAGCTGGCCGACGCTGCCAGCGAGCCCGCCTGGAACTCCCCGCCGGTCACGGGCTCGCCCGACGGCCCCACGGTGATCTAGTCCCCCCAGAAGAAGAGCCGCGTGAATCCGGCGCCGAA
>CAYHEI010000124.1:0-1445 GCA_964355385.1 uncultured bacterium
AGTGAGCCGTCTCCGTGGTGACGTGCAGGCACGCGGCGATCCGCGTGCCGCGCAGGGGGCGCTGCCGCTTGAACCGGGCCCGGATCGCGCCGAGCACGGGCATCTGCTCGCACGCCCACTCGACGCGGTCGCGCCCCTTGGGGGCGAGAGAGGCGTCCCGCACCGGCGCGATCATAGACCCGCCTCCTTGCGCAGGGCCGCGGCCTTGTCGGTCTTCTCCCAGGTGAACGTGGCCTCGTCCCGCCCGAAGTGGCCGAAGGCCGCCGTCTTCGTGAAGATCGGCCGGCGCAGCTTCAAATGCTTGATGATGCCGAGCGGCGTCAGGTCGAAGTGCTTGCGGATCAGGCTCAGGATGAGCGAGGGCGGAACCTGCTCAGTGCCGTAGGTCTCGATCGAAATCGAAACGGGTTCCACCACGCCGATCGCGTACGCGAGCTGCACCTCGAACCGATCCGCGAGCCCCGCGGCGACGACGTTCTTCGCCACGTAGCGCGCGGCGTAGCACGCCGAGCGATCCACTTTCGAAGGGTCCTTGCCGGAGAACGCGCCGCCGCCGTGCCGGCCCATGCCGCCGTAGGTGTCCACGATGATCTTCCGGCCCGTCAGTCCCGTGTCGCCCTGCGGTCCGCCGACCACGAACTTGCCCGTCGGGTTGACGAAGAAGTGCGTCTTCTTGTCGAGCATGGACTTCGGCACGACCTTCTTCACGACCTCCTCGATCACGCCCTCTTCGATCTTGCGATGGGACACGTCGGGATTGTGCTGCGTCGAGACGACGACGGCGTCCACCCGCGCGGGCTTGCCGTTCACGTACTCGACGGTGACCTGGGACTTGCCGTCGGGGCGGAGGAACTTGAGGACCTTCTTCCGCCGGGCCTCGGACAGTCGCCGGACGAGTTTGTGCGCCAGCATGATCGGCATCGGCATGAGCTCCTCGGTCTCGCGCACCGCGTAGCCGAACATCATGCCCTGGTCCCCCGCGCCGCCACGGTCCACGCCCATGGCGATGTCCGGGGACTGGCGCTGAATCGCCGTGATGACGCCGCAGGTCGCGTAGTCGAACCCGGTCCGTGCGTCGTGATATCCGACGTCGTGGATCGTCTTGCGCACGATGTCGGGAACCTCGACGTAGCCGCTCGTGGTGATCTCGCCGGCGATATAGGCGACGCCCGTCGTCACCAGCGCCTCGCACGCGACCCGGCCTTTGGGGTCCTGTTCGAGAATGTGGTCCAGGATCGCGTCCGAGATCTGGTCGCAGATCTTGTCCGGATGCCCTTCGGTGACAGACTCAGATGTGAAGAGCGTTCTTTCCGACAAGTATGCCTCCTTGGCGTTAGTGCGGACTCTAGCGGTTGTTCGGGCGAGCGTGGAGCGAGCCCGCGGACGCCAATGGGCTGCCTTGGGGGGCGCCCCTGCCTGCCACCAAGCGACAACGCGAACCGGCA
>CAYHEI010000124.1:1455-7998 GCA_964355385.1 uncultured bacterium
TTTGGTGTGTTTAGTTTTCTTGTTATATGGTAGCAGGCTTTTTGGTTGGGGCTGGTTGTGGGGTGGGGGTGGGCGTGGTGGTTGCGCGCCCGCGGACGCCATGGCTGTGCCATGGCGTCCGGCCGTGCCTGCAACCTCGCGCATCCGCGAAGCGGATGCGTATGCCGTCATCTCTTTGTCCATTGAGGACGACGACGTGCACCACGGAAACCGTACTTCTTGCGCTCGACCATGCGCGGATCGCGGCGCAGCAGGCGGCCGGTCGAAAGCGCCGGGCGCAGATCCGGCTGCCAGCCCGCGAGCGCGCGGGAGATCCCGAGCCGCACCGCTCCCGCCTGGGAGGCGAGGCTGGAGCCCGAGACCACGACGGTCGTGTCGAACCGGCCCGCCATGCCGGTCATGGCGAACGGCTGGGTCAGTTCGTCCAGCAGCTTCACGCGCCGGAAGTACTCCTTCGGCTCGCGCTTGTTGATCGTCATGCGGCCGGCGCCCGGCACGATCATGACGCGCGCGACGGCGGTCTTGCGCCGTCCGACGCCGAATCCCCGGTCGCCCTCGCGGCGGCTGCTCGCGACGGGCCCGGGAACGGGCCGGGCGGAGACGGCCGGAGCCGCGAGGGTCTCGGCCAGGGACTCCGCGAGCGGCGCGGTCGCGGGCGTGGACCCTGCGTCCGCCGACGGCTCGACGACGGGCGACGCCGCCGCGATCTCGCCAGGCCCTGAGCTCAGCGAAGGGTCGTCCATCATGCCGCCGTCAATTCCCCGTTGACGAGCTTCACGGTCGTGGGCTGCTGCGCCACGTGCGGGTGATCGCCGCCCTTGTAGATCTTCAGCGACCTGATCTGCTTCCGCGACTGCCGCGAGCGGGAGAGCATCCCCCACACCGCGCGCCGGAGTGCGGTCTGGGGACGCGTCACCATCAGCTCGCTGTACGGGATGAGCTTCAACCCGCCGGGGTACCCCGAGTAGCGCTTCAGCATCTTCTGGTTGAGCTTGTCGCCGGTCAGCCGGATCTTCCCGACGTTCAGCACGATCACGCAATCCCCCTGGTCGACGTGCGGGGTGTAATCGGCGCGGCGCTTGCCACGCAGGACGCGCGCGATCGCGGAGGCGAGACGGCCCAGGACTTGGTCCGTCGCGTCCACCACCACCCAGCGCTTGACCGCGTCCGCGGGCTTGATGACCGTGGTTTTCATGGAAAAGACACTCTAGCACCCCTTTTCAGAGGCGGTCAAGGGCTCGGCGGGCCGCCTGGAGCGCTTCCGCGCGCGTACGGGCCTTGCCCAGCGCCACGGCCTCCTCGGCCGCCCTGAGGGCGGCGCCCACCGTGGGGCCGGGCTTGAGCCCGAACGCTTTCATGACCTCGTGCCCGGTGAGGAGCCGGGGACCGGCCGTGCGCGCCTCCGCCGCGCGCCGCACCCCGAGCAGCCGGGCCGTCATGACCCGATGGCGGGCCGCCGTCGGCTGCATGCCGTGGTGCGTCGCGGCGCGGTCCGCCTCCGCGTGCAGCAGCAGCTCGTCGAGCGCGTCGCCGGCGTCCCGCCACAGCCGGAAGGCGGCGCGGGCCGAGAGATTCGGACCCGAAGCCAGATAGCCGGGGCGCAAATGCAGCAGGATGAGGCGCGACACGAGGACGATTTCGCTCTCCGCGCAGCGCAGGCGGCGGCGCATCAGGTCCCCCGCGGCCCGCGCGCCCAGCCGCTCGTGGTCGAAGAAGTGAATGCGGCCGTCCTTCGTGCGCGAAACCGTCGCGGGCTTCGCGATGTCGTGCAGCAGCAGCGCGAGCCGTAGCAGGACATGCCGGGGCCGACCTGCGACGGGTTCCCCGCGCAGGCGCGCCGCGAGCGCCGCGTCCTCCCCCGCCCGTGCCCCGAAGATCCGGCGCAGGCGGCGCTCCAAATGGTCCATGGCCTCGAAGGTATGGTCGAGCACCCGGATCGGGGTCCCCCCGCGGGGGCGAACCCGCTCCATCGGCATGAGCTCCGGCAGCCCTGCCGCGAGCACGCCCGTCCGGCGCGCCAGCCGCAGCGCGTCCGCGGCCCGCCCGCACCCCAGGAGCTTGAAGAGCTCGTCCCGCAACCGTTCGGGCGTGCACCGTCGCGCCAGCCGGGCGTCCGTCCGGAGCCGTCGCGCCGTTCCGGCATCGAGGCGCAGCCGCAGCTCCGCCGCGATCCGGCACGCCCGCCAGAGGCGGACGGGGTCCGCCTTGAACGCCCCCGGCGCGCACAGCCGCAGCCGGCGGCGGCGCAGATCGTCCGCGCCACCCGTCGGGTCCAGCAGCACGGCCTCCCGGCCGTACGGCAGGGCGACCGCCAGGGCGTTGATCGTGAAATCGCGCGCCCGGAGGTCGTCTTCGAGCGTGCGCGCCCGCAGGGGCGTGAAGTCCACATGAGCCGGTCCCACGACCACCCGCAGCAGCCGCGCCGCCCGCCCCGTTCCGCCCAGCGCGAACGGCGCCCCGCCGGTCTCGTCCGCGAACCGCTTCCCCAGGACGTCCACGGACCCCTCCGCGACCGCGATGTCCGCGTCCAAGACCGGCCGTCCGCGCAACGCGTCCCGCACCGGCCCGCCGGCGAGCCACAGCCCCCGCTGCCGCGCCCCGAACCGCTTGAGCGGTGCCGCGAGCGCTCCCAGCGCCCGGTCCAGTTTCGCTCCGGGGAGAGTCATCCTACGCCCGCCTCAGCTCGGCGGCCTTCTCCTCCGGGATCGTGTCATTGATGAAGGTGCCCGCCCCGGATTCGCAGCCGGCGAGGTACTTGATCTTGTCGCGGCTGCGGTGCGGCGGATAGAACTCGATGAGGAAGTGGTGGGACGGGTGCCGCCGCCCGTCGGAGGGCGTCTGCTGCATGAGCATGATGTACGGGAAGGAAAAGCCGTACAGCCGGTCGTACTTGACCAGCACGGTCTTGAGGATGCCGGCGAGATCCCAGGACTCGCCCGCCCGCAACTCGCCCAGGTGCCCCAGGTGCCGGCGCGCGGCGATGTGCACCTCGTACGGGTACCGGGCGAAAGAGGGCACGTACGCCGCGAACGACCGGTTCGCGGCCACGAGCCGGGCGCGACCGCGGAGCTCGCGCCGCACCAGCTCGCACCCGAGGCACCGTCCCGTCTTCCGCTGGTGGCGCTCCTCCGCCGCGATCCTGGTCTTGATTCTCGGCGGGACGAACGGAAAGGCGTAGATCTGCCCGTGCGGATGACTGAGCGTGACGCCGACGGCCGCGCCCTTGTTCTCGAAGATATAGACGTACTTCACGTCCCGCCGCGCCGCCAACTCGCGGTACCGGTCCGTCCAGACCAGCACGAGTTTGTGGATGTCCTCCCGGGACGCCTGCGCCAGGGACCAGTTGTGCCGATCGGAGTACAGGACCACCTCGCACGTCCCGCCCGTGCCCGCGTCGAAGGATGGAAACTTGTTCTCGAACGCGACGAACTCGTAGGGCGCGTTCAGCCCTTCCGCCCCGCCCGGGCAGAACGGGCAGGACTGCCCTCCGGCGAGGGCGATCGGCCGCACCTGCCGGTGCGCCGCGAACGCGACCCACTCCTCGAGCAACGGATGCCAGCGCAGTTCGCTCATCGGAAGAATTCGCCCCGATTCACGAGCGTGGACAACGAGCGTTCAACCTTCTCGATGGGCTTCGCCGAGGGACCGTTCGAGCTTTGCCACCAGATCCGGGAGATCATGCGTGAGAATCTCCCAAAGTGCCTCCTCGTTCACGTTGTCGTACCCGTGAATGAGGCGGTTTCGCGTGCCGACCACGTTTCTCCACGGTATCTCCGGATAGCGGGCCTGCTCCACGGGACTCAGCCGCGACGCGGCCTCGCCGACGACGACCACGAGATGGACGAGAGCCAAGTGCCGGATGCGGTCGGCGATGAGGCCTTGCCTGGTCGCTCCCTTGGAATACTCAAGCGCCTCGCGAGCATGATCCAACATGTGCCGCAAGGGTACGAGCGGATCATGCTCCGTCAAAGACGACCTCCGCGGCGTTCAAGACACGATCCCTGTAGTACTTACTGAGGCAATCGGGCGTATTCAAGTCCACCCTCCGCCCCAACATGCCCGACAGTTCGTCCTGCAACGTGATGAATCCGAATCCCGGCGTGTGTCCCGGCTCGAATTCCACGAGAACATCGACGTCACTCTGCGGAGTGAAGTCCTCCCGCAGCACCGAACCGAACAGCGCCAGCCGGCGAATGTGATTGCGCTGACAGTACTCGGCGATACGTTCCTTCGGAATCGGCAGCACCACAGCCATCAAACCAAATTATAGCGCCGAGCGGGAGCGGAACCATTCGACGGTCTGTCGCAGCCCCTCCTCGATTCCAACCCTGGGCTCCCAGCCCAGGACGCGGGCGGCCTTCCCCACCGCCAGGCAGCTGTCGCGCAGGTCGCCGGCGCGCTCCGGTCCGTGCGTCTCCGGCCCGGCGTAGCCGGTCAGGGCCTTGATCGTGCGAAAGAGCTCGTTCGTGCTGGTGCGCTTGCCCGTCCCGATGTTGATTCCCTCGTTGTCGCCCTTCTCCAGCGCCAGCACGTTGGCGCGCACGACGTCGCCGACGTACACGTAGTCGCGGAGGTACTCCCCGTCGCCGAACACCACGACCTTCCCCCCCGCCAGCATCCGCTCGCTGAAGATCGCCACCACCCCGGACTCCCCGTGCGGGTCCTGCCGGGGGCCGTACACGTTGGCGTAGCGCAGCGCCGTGAACTTCATCCCGTGCTCGCGCGCATAGACTCGCAAGTACAACTCCGAGGCCACCTTCGAGACCCCGTAGGGCGACGCCGCGTCGAACGGCAAGGTCTCCTCCGCCGGCAGCCTGTCGGTCGGCCCGTACACCGTCCCCCCGGACTGGGCGAAGACGACTTTCTTCACCCCGGAGGACGCCGCCGCCTGCAGCAGGTTCAGCAACCCGAGGATGTTGACCCGGGCGTCCAGGAGGGGGTCCTTCACCGAGACGGGAACCGACGCCTGCGCCGCGTGGTGATTGATGAGATCGAACCGCTCCCGCGCGACCAGCGCGGCGGCCTCCGGGCTCTGGATGTCGTGGACGTGGAGCGTCGCTTTGGAATTCACGTTCTCCCGTCGGCCCGTCACCAGGCTGTCCAGCACGCTCACCTGGTGCCCCGCCGCCACGTACGCGTCTGCCACGTGTGATCCGATAAACCCCGCGCCCCCGGTGACGAGAATCTTCATGTCCGCCTTCTCACGATTCCTCATTGTACGTCACGAGCCGCGAGCTGCCGGCGTGGCATAATGGAACCACCATGAAGGTCAATCGCGCGCTCCTGTGGGACATGGACTGGAAGCCGGAGGAGTACGCCACGGAGCGGTTCCGCCGGTGGTACATCGCCCGCGTCTTGTCCAACGGGAATGCGGAGGACATCCGCGGACTGGAGGAGGCCTTCGACGACATCCCGCGGTGCCTCGAAGGCCCCGGAATCCCGCGCAGCGTCCGGCAGTACTGGAAGTGGTATTTCGAGGTGTTCGGTGAGCACGCAGCCAGTCCTCACGCAGGCCCAGCGGGAACTGCTCGGCCGGCTTAACCGGCCCGAGTTTACGGGCGCCTTCTTCCTGACGGGGGGGACCGCCCTGGCGGAGTGCTACCTCCACCACCGGCTATCGGAAGACCTGGATTTCTTCACGCAAGAGCCGGGCCGGGTTCCCCGTGGCATCGAGTCCGTTCGCACCGCCGCGGCGGAGATGGGCGTGCCTTGCCGCGTCACCCGAACGCACGCGACGTTCGCCGAGTGCTTCCTGGAGCATGCCTCCGGCCCCCTCAAGGTCCGTCTGGCCGAGGACGCCCCGGCCCGCCTCCGACCGGTCCGAACCGACCTGCCCCTGGGATTCCCGGTCGATCACGAACTCGATATCGCGTGCAACAAGATCTCTGCCCTCTTCGACCGTGCCGCCGAACGGGATTACGTCGACGTGTTCTTCATCCACCGCGAGCTGATCCCGTTGCCGGACATTCTGTGCGCCCTGCCCGGCAAACACGTCGGCGTGGAGCCCTACTGGCTGTCGCAAGCCTTCGAGCGGGTCGCCGCCGTCAACACCCTCCCCCGCATGCTCAAGCCGCTCTCCCTGGAGGAGCTCAAGGCCTTCTTCCTCGCGGAGGCCGCCCGACTGGCCGCTTCCTTCCGCCCGCCCGCCGCCTAACCTCGCGCGTCCCCGCGAAATAGTAGAACACGAACTTCCGGCCGTCCCCGCGGGTGACGGCGTCCTTTTCCATCCGCAACACGGTGAACCTGCCGGCTGCCGCACCCCTCTTCCGCAATCCCCTCCGTCGTCTCGCCATCGTTGGATTCTACCTTGTTGGTGCGAGCGGATTGCTCCAGCGCAATCCCGGGAACTTCGCGAAATCCGAGTCGGTGGTGACCCACTCGCAGCCGTTGCCGATCGCCACCGCGGCGTGATACGCGTCCCACACTGGATCTCCCGCCGCGCGAACCGCTCGGCAGAGCGACGCGAACACCGCCCAATGCCCGGGCGCCGGCCCGACGGGTGTAAAGGCGGGGCTCGACCGCAGCACCTCGACGAACGCGAGC
>CAYHEI010000125.1:0-7984 GCA_964355385.1 uncultured bacterium
GTTGCGGCTTGATTGCGCGCTCGACAACGGGCTGTGCTTCTGGGTGTCCGGCGACCAGCTCCTGCGGGGCGCGGCGCTGAACGCCGTCGAGATCGCGGAGGTCCTGCACCAGCACGACCGGATCAAGCCCAAGACCCCGCTGACGGTTTGAGGGGTTTCGATGCCTGACATCACTTGGCCCGGCGGTTCGTCCGAGGTGTTCTGGCACTCCACCGCGCACCTGATGGCGCAGGCGGTCAAGCGCCTGTGGCCGGAGGCGAAGCTGACCATGGGCCCGCCCGTGGAGGACGGTTTCTACTACGACATCGACCGGGACCCGCCGTTCGCGGAGGACGACCTGCCGAAGATCGAGGCGGCCATGCGCGCCATCGTCAAGGAGGACTTCCCGATCAAGCGGATCGAGTACGGCAAGGACTACGCGAAGGCCCGTGCCGTGTTCGAGCAACGCGGCGAGACGTACAAGCTGGAGATGCTCGCGGCGATCGAGGGCAAAGGCGAAGAGGCCTCCGCGTACGAGCAGGGCGAGTTCATCGACCTGTGCCGGGGTCCCCATGTGCCCTCGACCGGCGTCCTCCAGGCGGTCAAGCTGCTCAGCGTCGCCGGGGCGTACTGGCGGGCCGACGAGAAGAACAAGCAGCTCTCGCGGCTCTACGGCGTGTCGTTTCCCGCTCAGGACCAGCTCGAGGCACACCTCAAGTTGCTCGTGGAGGCCGAGAAACGCGACCACCGGCGTATCGGGGCCGAGATGGGGCTCTTCATCGCTCCGGACGAAGCCGTGCCGGGCATGCCGCTGTTCAAGCCGAACGGAGCGCATCTGCGGATGCAGCTCGAGAACTACTCCCGGGAGAAGCACCTGGCGCGCGACTACCAGCCGGTGTGGACGCCGCACATCCTGCGCAAGGACCTCTGGCGGATCACGGGCCATCTCGACCATTACGCCGACAACATGTATTTCATCCGTGCGACGGACGACCAGGAGTACGCGGTGAAGCCGATGAGCTGCCCGGGGCATTGCCTGATCTTCCGGTCCGAGGGGCGGTCGTACCGCGACCTGCCCGTGCGGTTCTCCGAGCTTTCGACCGTGTACCGGCAGGAGCGTTCCGGAACGCTCCACGGGCTCCTCCGCGTGCGCGAGGTGACGCAGGACGACGCGCACATCTTCTGCGCGCCCGACCAGCTCGAGGCGGAGATCAACGGCGTCATGGACTTCGTGGAGGAGGTGCTCCGCGACTTCGGGTTCGCGGACGGCGTGCAGGCCGTCCTCTCGACGCGCGGCCCGGGCCAGGGCGTGGTCGGATCCGACGAGCAGTGGGACCGCGCGGAGAAGATCCTCCACGACGTGGTCGTGAGCCGGAAGATGAAGCCGGTCGTCGAGCCCGGGGAGGCCGTGTTCTACGGCCCGAAGATCGACTTCAAGGTCAAGGACGCCATCGGCCGGGTCTGGCAGGCCTCCACGGTCCAGCTCGACTTCAACTTGCCCCAGCGCTTCCAGCTCGAGTACACGGGCGCCGACGGCGCCAAGCATACGCCCGTGATGGTCCACCGCGCGCTCTTCGGGGCGGTGGAGCGCTTCCTGGGGCTCCTCATCGAGCAGTACGCGGGGGACTTCCCGCTCTGGCTCGCGCCCGTCCAGGCGCGCGTCTTGACGATCACGAGCGACGTGGAGCCGTTCGCCCGCGAGGTCCACAAGGCGCTGCGCGCCGCGCGCATCCGCGCGGAAATCGACGCCGCGCCGGACAAGATCGGGTACAAGATCCGCAACGCGGAGCTGCAGAAAGTCCCCGTCATGCTCGTGGTGGGGAAGCGGGAGGCGGCCGACGGCAAGGTGGCCGTGCGCCGCCGCGGCAAGGGCGACCAGGGCGCCTCGCCCGTCGCCGACGTGGTCGCGAGTCTGACCCAGGAGATCGCCCGGCGCGCAGCGTGAGGCCCCGCCGGGCGAGCGCGAGCGAGCCCGCGGAGGCCATGGCTTAGCCATGGCCTCCGGCCGTGCCCCCGCCGTGGCGCATCCGCGAAGCGGAAGCGCAGTCCCAAGAATAGGGTGTCACGTGTCGATGGCGGGCGGGGCGTCCAAGGCGATCGAACGGGCGGAGATGCGCGGATGCGAGTGCATCCAGGTCTTCACGACCTCCCCGCGCGCTTGGAAGCACCAGACCCATCGCGACGACGAGGTGGCGGCGTTTCGCGCGGGCGTGGCGCGCCTGGGCCTGTCGCCCGTCGTCGTGCACGCGAGCTATCTCCTCAATCTCGCGACGCCGGACCTCGCGCTGCACCGGAAATCCATCGAGCTGCTGAACGAAACGGCGCGCTGGGCCGCCGCGCTCGGCGCGTCCACGGTGATCCTCCATCCCGGCCAGTGCGACGACGCGACCATGGCGGCGGGGCTCACGCGGACGACCGACTGCCTGCGGGCGGCGCTGAAGAGCCTGCCGGAGGGAATGTCCCTGAGCCTCGAAATGTCGTCGGGGGGGCGCGGATCGGTCGGGGCTTCGTTCGAGCACTTCGCCGCGATCCTTGAGCACCTGCGCGGCGACGACCGTGTCCGGGTCTGGCTGGACACCGCGCACGCCTTCGGCGCCGGGTACGACCTCGGAACCACCGCGGGCGCCCGGCATCTCGTCGCCACGATCCGCGGCACCGTCGGGCTCGACCGGGTGGCGGGGGTCCACGCCAACGACTCGAAGGCCGCGCTGGGCTCGCGCCGCGACCTGCACGAAAACATCGGCGAGGGAACGATCGGGAATGCCGGTTTCCGCGCCCTCCTGCGCGAGCCGTTCTTCCGGCGCCTCCCGCACATCATGGAAACGCCCGGTTTCGACGGCCTCGGCCCCGACCTCGAAAACATGACGCGCTTGAAGCGCCTCCGGGTGCTAGAGTAGCCGGCGTGACATTGCCCGGAGCGCTCGCGGCCTTGCTGGTGTTCGCCGACACGGTGCAGGCCGGCAATCCGCTCCTGCTTGATACCATGAAACATGAACTCGACCGGGAGTTCGCGGCGCTCAGCAAGGCCCCGGATCACCCCGCCTACTATCTTTCCTATCTCGTCATCGAGTCCGGCTCCTTTCGGGCGACGGGGGCGTGGGGCGGCCTGACCCAATCGCAGCGGAGCCTGGACCGCTTCCTCGACCTCGATCTCCGCGTGGGTTCCCCGGCGCTCGACAACACGCACCGGAACACCCAGGATTTCGGCGCGTTCTCGGTGCCGCTCGGTCCGGACGCGGGATCGCTGCGCGCGGACCTGTGGCTGGAGACGCAGCGGCGGTACCGGGAGGCCGTCGAGCGCTTCATCAAGATCGAGGCCGACCACGCCATCAAGGTGAAGGAGGAGGATCCGTCGCCGGACTTCGCGGCGGCCCCCAAAGCGGCGTACGCAGAGGACGCCGCGCCGGTCTCCGTGAGCGGCTCCACGTGGGAAGACATCGTGCGCCGGGTGTCGGCCGAGTTCCGCAAGTTTCCCTCGGTCCTCGAGTGCAACGTGCAGTTTCAGGCGCGCACGCAGGCGCGCTGGTTCGCCAACAGCGAGGGGGCGGCGATCGCGCAGTCGCGGCCCGTGCTCGAGGTCAGCGTCTGGGCCCACTCCCGCGGAGAGGACGGCATGGATTTCGCGCTGTACCGTCCGTTCTACGGCCGCACGGAGGCGGACCTCCCTCCCGAGGCGGACCTGGCTCGCGAGGCCGGCGAGGTCGGGCGTCTGCTGACCGCGCTCCGGGACGCGCCGCTCGTGGATCCGTTCGTGGGACCGGCGATCCTCTCGGGGCGGGCCGCCGCCGTGCTCTTTCACGAGGTGCTCGGGCACCGCCTGGAGGGCCACCGACAGAAGGACGAGCAGGCGGACCAGACCTTCACCAAGCAGCTGGGCAAGCGGATCCTGCCGGAGTTCCTCTCGGTCGTCAGCGACCCCACGCGAGAGAGCCTCGGGCGCACCGCGCTGATGGGCTTCTACCGGTACGACGACGAAGGTGTGAAGGCGGAGCGCGTCACGCTCGTCGACCGCGGGGTCTTGAAGGCCTTCATGATGTCGCGATCGCCCGTGCGCGGGTTCCCCGCGTCGAACGGCCACGGCCGAAAGCAGGCGGGCAAGAGCGCGGTGTCCCGGCAGTCCTCGCTGCTGGTCGAGGCGGCGAAGACCGTGCCCGCCGCCGCGCTGCGGCGCGACCTCGTGGCCCGTCTCAAGAAGCTCGGGAAGCCCTACGGCCTGCTCTTCGACGATATCGAGGGGGGCTTCACGTTCACGGGCCGGACGATCCCCAACGCGTTCAACGTGATGCCCGTGGTGGTGTACCGGGTGTTCGCCGACGGCCGGCCCGACGAGCTCGTGCGGGGCGTGGACCTGATCGGAACGCCGCTCTCGACCCTGGATCGCATCGTGGCGGCCGGGGACGACATGGGCGTGTTCAACGGCTACTGCGGCGCTGAGTCGGGCTACGTGCCGGTCGCCGCCGCCTGCCCGAGCCTCCTGGTGTCCGAGGTCGAGGTGCAGCGCAAGCAGAAGGGCCAGGAGCGTCCGCCGCTGCTCCCGGCGCCGGAGTGGAAATGAGGCTCGCGACGCTCGCGCTCGCGGTCGCCTTCCTTCGACCGGGCTCAGGGCTCGCAGCCGAGCTGCCCGACGCGCGGCTCGAGGCGCTGCGCCCCGAGCTGAACCGCGGTCTCGCCGCGCTCCGGCTGCCCGGCCAGCCGGCCCCGTACTACTTCTCCCTGCTGGAAGCGGAGATCCGCCAGTTCGAGGTGTCCGCGCGGCTCGGCGAGATCGTGGACGACGACGCGACGCGCCAGCGCAACGTCCAGGCGCACGTGCGGGTGGGGACCACGCTCCTCGATCAGACCAACTTCATGGGTGGCGGCTGGGGCGGGGGCGGCAGCGTTCGCACGGTTCCCCTCGACGACGATCCGGCGCCCGCGGCGCGCGAGGCGTGGCTCGCCGCCGACGCCGCGTACAAACGCGCGGTGGAGACCTACGCGGCCAAGCAGGCCGCGTTGAAGCGCGAGGCGCGGCCGAAGCGCGCGCCCGACTTCTCCCCGTCGCCGCCCGTCGCGTGCGGGTGGTTGGTTCTGCGGGCGCGCGGAGTCGAGTAGCGGGGCAATCTGGGGGAGGTGGCGGTGGATCTCACGCAGATTCACCGCGGGTTCCCCGGGCTCCAGCGCGCCGAGGCGCGGATCGCGGAGCGGGCGAACGCGGTGCGCTTCCTCGACACCGAGGGCTTCGCCCACCGGCAGACCGAGCGCGCCGTCCGGGTCTTGCTCACCGCCGACACGCAGGCGGACGACGGCACGCCCCTGCGCGACGTGGCCGTGGCCATGGCGCCGGGGCTGTCGTCGTTGCCGCCCGCGGTTGCGCTCGCCGAGCTGTCGCGGACCCTGGCCGCCCGCCTCACGGAGCGGGCGGTGGCGGCGAACCTCGAGGACCCGTATCTGGGCCCGGTCCTGTTCACGGCGCAGGCGGCGGCGGAGTTCTTCCGGCAGACGCTTGCGACCGACCTGTGCGGAACGCCGTCGCCGGTCGCCGCCGAGGACTACATGAAGGGCTGGGTCAAGGGCGGCCAGCTCGCGCGCTTCGTCGGGCTGCGCATCCTGCCGGCCTGGATGGACGTGACCGACGACCCGACGCGCGCGGAGTGGCGCGGCCGGCCGCTCGTCGGCGGGTATGCGGTGGACCGGGAGGGCGTGCCCGCCGAGACGGTCCGGCTCGTGCGCGATGGGCGGCTACGCGGCTTCCTCATGTCGCGTACTCCGTCGGAGTCTATCACGGTTTCGAATGGACATGGACGGATTGTCGCGGGGGACATGGCGCGTGCGGGGGTCTCGAACCTGATCGTCGAAGCCCGCGGTGGACTGCCCGAGGCGGCGCTGAAGAAGCGCCTGCTCGCGCTCGCCGCGCAAGACGGCCTGCCGTACGCCATCGTCGTGCGCCACCTGGACGAGCCGTCGACGGGCGAGGGCGGCCCCCGCCGGGTGAATGTCGGCACGGGCGGCGAGGACGCGGAGGAAACGCCGTCGCGCTGGGCCATCAGCCCGGCGTTCGACGTCGTGCGGGTGGATCTCAAGAGCGGCGTCGAGACGCGGTTGCGCGGGGCGATTTTCGGCCCCATCGGCGTGGCGGAGCTGCGCACCATCGCGGCGGCGGGGGACGATCCCACGGTCTACAACTTCATCCTGAGCCCCGAGACCCAGGACTTCGCCCAGGGATACGCGGACGACGCGCTCGCGTCCGTCGTGGCTCCCGCGCTCCTCTTCGCCCAGCTCGAGATCCGGCCGATGGGCAAGAAGCGCAAACCGCTCCCGCTGCTCCCGCATCCGTTGGCGGGAGGCGGATCGTGAACCGAAGACGCCTCCCGCGCAACGTCAAACTCCTGGGCTGGACGAGTTTCTTCACGGACGTCGGCAGCGAGATGATCCTTCCGATCCTGCCCCTCTTTCTCCGCGGACCGCTGGCGGCGCCCATGTGGGCCATCGGGCTGATCGAGGGCGGGGCGGAGGCGGTCGCCAACGGCATGCGCCTGGTCAGCGGGTTCGCGTCGGATCGCGCGGGGAAAGCCAAGCCGTTCGTGCTCCTGGGCTACGGCCTCTCCACCCTCACCAAGCCGGTCCTCGCGCTGGCGACGATCTGGCCGGTCGTGCTCGGCCTGCGCTTCCTGGACCGGGTGGGGAAGGGGCTGCGCAGCGCGCCGCGCGACGCCATCGTCGCGGGTTCCACCCCGAAGGCCATGTTCGGCCGCGCGTACGGGTACCACCGGGCGATGGACACCGGCGGAGCGCTCGTCGGCTCGTCGATCGCGGGCGCGGTGATCTGGTGGTTGGGCGGCGTCTCGAGCAGCTCCGTGCGTTGGGTCTTCGCCGCCTCGATCGTCCCGTCCGCGCTCGCCTTGCTGTTCATCGGTCCGGTCACGGAGCCGCGGATTCCGCCCGCGCCGAAGGGCTCCGGCCCGGCCCGCGGCGGCTTCCACCTCACCCCGGCCGCATGGCTCCTGCTCGCGGGCGTCGCGCTGTGGGAGCTGGCGAACTTCAGCTACGCGTTCGTGCTGTTGCGCCTGCCCGATCTCGGTGTGCCGGAGCGGTACGTGCCGCTGGGCTACATCGGTTTCAACGTCGTCTACCTGCTCGCGGCGATGCCCTTCGGGCACCTCATCGACCGGCTCGGGATCCGCGCCGCGCTGCTGCTCGCGCCGCTCGCGGGCGCGGCCGCCTACCTGACGCTGGGGGCGCCGTTCGGCTGGTTCGCCGCCGCCGCCGGTCTGGCCCTGTACGGCGTGCATGCCGCCGCGATCAACACCGTGCCGCGCGCCGCCGTCGCGCACCTCGCCGGCCCCGGTTCGCGCGGAACGATGTTCGGACTTGTGGGCTCCTGCGCGCTGCTCGGCAACGTCCTGGCGGGGTCGCTGTGGGACTGGGTCGGCTCCGCCCGCGCCATGCAGGCCGCAGGGCTGCTTTCCCTCCTCGCGGCGGCGATGCCCATGAGGAGCCAACCGAGGTCCGCACGAACGGCGCGCGCGCGCGTCGGCCATCCACGATTGGGAATGAACACGATGACACCGGCGATGGCACCCGCGGCGAAGCCGGTCCAGAGCACGGACGGGAACCAGAGCAGCACGAACCCGGCTCCGAGCAGGCCGATCGCCGTGAGTCCGGTCCCTACCGCGAAGACGATCACGACTGACGCGCCACCACCTCGCGATCCGGTTCCGGAGCACCAAGCGAGTGCTCGTTTCCCCGCAACCCACAAGGTCAGGATCATGGGGAGCGATAGCACGAGAGGGATCATTCGCCGGTGTTATGATAGGCCATCCCATGAAGCAATTTGCCCGCGTCGCGCTCCTGCTGTTGCCGATATACGGCTGTCGCGAAGAACCGGTGGCGGTGTACGACGTGCCGCGCGAAGCGCCGGCCCCACGCCCCGGCTCGGGGCCGGCCCTGAGCTCGGCCGAAGGGCCGGCGGTGCGGGCGCGCGCGGCGGCGCCGGAAGTGACGGCGGCGGAGGCCGGCGCGTCCTCCC